>NZ_JBNPLX010000004.1:0-148369 GCF_050313695.1 Bariatricus sp. SGI.161 | reverse complement strand
TGTTGTCTCATTCGCGACAGCCATATTAATATACCATATGTTTTCTCGCTTGTCAACAACTTTTTTAATTTGTTTTTGTCGTCCATTCTCAAGTGTTTCCAACACCTAAGCGACAACTTTTATAGGATATCATGTCTCCAAATCTTTGTCAACACTTTTTTGATATCTTTTTTGGATTTTTTCATTTCTGAAGTCTTTCCGTATAAAAATCCACCACGTTTTCGCGATGGATTTTTATAATATCATTTTTTATTCTTAACGTCAAGTAGTTTCTTTATTTTTTAATGAAATATTGTCGCCAGCTTCATAATCGGATTATATTCATATAACATTGTAAGAAATTGGTTTTCCTGAATCATCTGAAATAACTCTTTTCCAACAGTTGTTGTATACATTAAAGTAATTATAATATATAACGTCCACACAATGACCATTGCTCCAACCATTCCTATAACTCCTCCCGCAAGCCGATTAACAATTCCAACACCCGGAAGAGAAGAGACAATATCCAGCGCAAATACAATTGCACGCAATATGATAGAGATTAAGACAAAAGTAATCAAAAACGCTACTATATTAATAATCAACTTAGCCAGATAACTACCTACATACTGTGCAAATGTTTCTACGCCAAGTTGTTGGTAAATCTCACTATTATTATTAACCGTCAAAAGACTCTTGAACACATTTGGAAGATCTGCCTGTTGTATGGCTTGCGTCTGCATTTCCCTCGGTATCTCTGCCCCTTCTATCGCCTGCTCAGCAGTCTGCTGTCCCGAATCGAGACCATCCAATACATTTCCGGATATTCCGTATTGAGCAAGATCTTCTTTGCTTATATTTCCATTTACAATATCTTCTATAGTAATACCATACTGCGACAATAGATCTTCCCCGACTCCTGCTGCTTCTAATACTTTTCTGACACTTTCTTCCGATAGGCCTCCCGGCTCCTCTCCAGAAACCTGAGAAACCGCCGCATTTGCCATTATGCTGATTACCTGATTCTTAATCACATCATCCATAGGTGTATACTTTTCAATCGTCTTCGCCACATATGGCGTTGCAAAAAACACCAGTACGAGCGTAACAATTGTTGTCGCAAGAGATACTGCTATTTTAATCGCACCTCTACAAATCCCAACAATTATACTGACCAAGAAAATTACACCAACTGTTATCAATAACCAATTCATAAGTTCTCCTTATTTCACAAGACGGATTTTTTTCATTCCATCTGTGCTCATCAAAATGTACTTATTAACACCTGCAACCGGGAAAATCTCCAATATATTATCATCCATTTCCCCATCAAACTTCTGTATGCCACTTCTCATAAATATACTACATTTTTTACCATCATACAGGATCACTTGTCCGCCGCAGATTTTTGCATTTGCATAATCACCCGTAAAATCTTCCGACAAAACCACCTTCCCATGGGAATTATAAAGGCGAAGCTCATAGCCCTCTTTTCCTTCATTTTTAAGGACCATACCAATATATTTGTCACTGTGGAACAAGCTTTTTATCTCTTTTTCAATCGTAATCTTAGTCTCTTCTTCCGGGACCTCGCTACCTTGATATATGGACAGGCAATTATCCCCAACCGCCACTGAAGTAGAACTATTGAGGAAAAATCCCGAAGCCATGATAGTATCTTCATATTCCTTCGTTGTTACCTGGTGATCGGCATCTTCCTCGCCTGCCTCACCAAAATTATAGTAAATTACTTTTGAAGTAATCTTTCCATCCTGCGTATAGAGATACAGAACCTGCATTACTTCTCCATTTGCCGACAAAGCCACATCAAGCGGATAGCCGGTTCCAGCCAAAGAAGTTTTATGCTCTACCAGCACATTTCCCGCTGTATCGTAACACATTATTTTTGCCGAAGATTCATTCTTTAATATCGCACTAACGATACCTTGCTCAGATACGCTTATTTTCTCAATCGGCATCGTGGTATGGATTTCTCCTTTTATACCATCTTTCTGGAATACAAGAATATCATTTCCACCTTTATCAGCTACTGCTGCCGCTTTCTCTCCCACATCAACAAATGGATTTTTTATCTGGTAGGATTGATTCCATTGTTCTTCGCCATTTTGATCAAGATAGGAGATTCCATCGCGGCTATATTTTAACACTCCCTCTGAAAACTGTATGTAGCTGTTATTGGATGTGCCGCTGTTCTGATATGAGTCTATGGTTCTTGCCTGATTGTATGTCTGAAGATTCACAAGAAGATAAATGCCAACCACTGCCACAAGTACTACTGCCACACAAATAATTCTCTTGCGCCACTGCTCTTTTTTATGCTGTTTGACCTGCTCATTTAGCTCTTCTTGTGGAGTATCTTCATTATTTAATTCTTGTATTATATCTTTTACAATCTTGTCTGTTGGATCTTCCTGTTCTCTGACAACATGAAGGTTTTTATTTCTCCGTTGTATCATCTGTCTCCCCTTCATCCGTTCTTCCGCAGAGCGGTGGTTCTTACCCTATCGAACTTCTTCGCTTCTTACGCCGCGCTCACTTCACACGACTTTGTACTTTCGTGAACATTGTAACACATTTCCGGTTAGGGGAGTAGTAGTTTTTGTCCGATGTAAATGAGATTGCCATCGGATAACCCGTTCATTTTACAGATTGCTGTTACATGAGAGGCATCTCCGTATAGTTTTACGCTGATGCTATCCAGAGTATCACCCTTTTTTACAACGTAATAATCATCTTCACTTAATTCCTCTTGTATTGTGGAAGTCTCTGGTACAGTACCCTGAGCAGCCACTTCATCTGCACTCTCTGTACTACCGCCTGTTTCAACTACCGTTTCCTCACTTACGGTTTTGCTCTGACTTCCCGCTTGATCAACAGATTGCGACAGAGATTCCAGCGAACTTTGAACTGCCTCCATTTTATCAAAGTTATTAACCGTTGACACCCCAATCGCAAGCACTACTACCACCAACAGCACGCTGGTTGCATAGACCAATCTCGAATTCTGCCGTTGTTCTTTATCTTCCATTTTCGTTCTTACGGCACTACGAAAATCCTTTGCAGCTCGATCCTCAACCATTTCACTGGGTGTCACGCCATTCTTTTTACGCGTCGCAATCATATAATTTTGCATGGAAGGATTTTTTTCATAATATATATAATGTCCTCCCATCTGCATCAGTTCACCATATTTATGAGCATAATATAACTCCTCATTATCTCTGGCATCTTTCCAAATAAATATGGTATTTTCTCCCGAAAATGTTTTCGTGTGTATCTTTGAAATTTCCCGAATTTGTCCCATAGGATGGCCGCTCTCAATAAGCCCCCATCCAACGATCTGACTAAATGCAAAATACTTTTTCCGCTCTTCTTCCATCTCTTTCAGCGTCTCTTCTTTAATAACAATCTCCGTACTAGTTACTTCAATCTCTTTCATTTGCATAGCGCCAGAAATATAAACCACATCCTGCCCCTCTTGATTCAGCATTTCACCAATCAGCATGATACCCATCGGTTCCTCAGATGCCTGTTGCTGTAGCTGAGTCAAATAGATATCCACATAATCTTCTACGTATATTTTAGGCTCATCACTTACGTTTCCTATCTGCCTTACATTTTTGGGAAATTGTCTTTCCATATACTCTCACCTCATCTTGAATATTTTTGCTAATGATAGCATACAAAATCTGCATATTTTATCAATTGGTGGGACCTGTCCCAAAAACTTTCCGCCATATTACGACCGGGTACAGGGTATTTACCAAAAAGGTACAGGGCATTTGTCAATTGGGGACGTAGTATTTTGTAAAAATACTACGTCCCCAATTGACAAAAAAAGAAAACACACCCACAGGATGTGTCTTCTTCTTTCAGGAAATGTTTTTATACAAACGCTTTTACTTTTTCGTAAATGCTATTTGCATCTAATCCGTATTTTTTAATCAGTTCCACTGCCGGTCCTGATTCGCCATATACATCATTAATACCGATTTTCATAACTTTTGCAGGAGCTTTTTCTGCAACTACGTCGCAAACTGCGCTTCCCAATCCACCAATGATTGAATGTTCTTCTACTGTTACGATCTTTCCAGTCTTAGATGCCGCTGCGATAACTGCTTCTTCATCCAATGGTTTGATGGTGTGCATGTTGATTACTTCTGCGCTGATTCCATCCTCTGCCAGTTTTTCTGCTGCTGCCAGTGACTCAGACACTGGAAGACCAGATGCGATAATCGTAACATCGGTACCTTCACGCAGGGTAATTGCTTTTCCGAGTTCAAATTTATAGTCTTCGTTATCATTGATCACAGGGACCGCAAGTCTTCCAAAGCGAAGATATACTGGGCCCTCATGTTCATAAGCTGCTTTTACTGCCGCTTTTGCTTCTACATCATCAGAAGGATTGATAACAACCATTCCCGGAATAGTTCTCATCAGGGCAATATCTTCATTACACTGGTGTGTTGCTCCATCTTCTCCTACAGAGATTCCAGCGTGTGATGCACCGATTTTCACATTTAATTTCGGATAACCAACAGAGTTACGAACCTGCTCATAAGCGCGTCCTGCTGCGAACATTGCAAATGAACTTGCAAATGGTACTTTTCCGGTTGTTGCGATTCCTGCAGCGACACCGATCATATTGCATTCTGCAATACCACAGTCGATATGACGCTCTGGAAAAGCTTTTTTGAATGTTCCTGTCTTTGTTGCTGCTGCCAGGTCGGCATCCAAAACAACAACATCTTCGTGTTCTTTTCCTAACTCAGCTAAAGCATTACCGTAGCTTTCTCTTGTTGCGATTTTCTTTACTTCTGACATAATGCTTCACCTACTTTCTCTAAGTCTGCCATTGCAACTGCATACTGCTCATCATTTGGAGCGGTTCCGTGCCAGGACACCTGATTTTCCATAAAGGAAACTCCTTTTCCTTTCAATGTCTTTGCGATAATCGCTGTCGGCTGCCCCTTAGTTTCTCTTGCTTCTTTAAATGCAGCATCAATCTCATCAAAATCATTTCCATTAATATTAATTACGTGGAAATTAAACGCCTCAAATTTCTTGTCGATTGGGTACGGAGAGTTGACCTCATCAATCGGGCCATCAATCTGCAGATTATTATTATCTACAATTACTACCAGGTTGTCCAACTTTCTGAAGCCCGCAAGCATAGACGCTTCCCACACCTGACCTTCCTGAATCTCTCCATCTCCAAGCAGCGTGTATACACGATAAGCATCTCCAGATAATTTTGCGGAAATTGCCATACCTACAGCCGCTGAGATTCCTTGTCCCAGAGAACCACTTGACATATCCACACCAGGAATGTGCTTCATGTCAGGATGTCCCTGAAGGTAAGAACCTACTTTACGCAAAGTGGTAAGATCTTCTACTGGGAAGAAACCTCTGTGTGCCAAGGTAGAATAATATCCCGGTGCAGTGTGGCCTTTAGACAGTACAAAACGGTCGCGGTCAGCTTTTTCCGGATCCTTCGGATCGATATTCATTTCTTCAAAAAACAGATAGGTATAGATATCTGCAGCAGATAAGGAGCCGCCTGGATGTCCTGATTTTGCACTGTGTACAGCCGTCACAATACCCT
The DNA here is from genome assembly GCF_050313695.1 of Bariatricus sp. SGI.161. Taxonomy (NCBI): domain Bacteria; kingdom Bacillati; phylum Bacillota; class Clostridia; order Lachnospirales; family Lachnospiraceae; genus Bariatricus; species Bariatricus sp. SGI.161. The sequence goes on along the minus strand of NZ_JBNPLX010000004.1, from coordinate 142,761 downwards.
TGCGAACCTCATTTGCTGTCTTCATTAACTCCAACTTATTCATGAGCTGCCTCCTACTCTCCAAATACTGCTTTATAATCTGCCTGGAATTTTGCAATTCCTGCATCTGTTAATGGATGTTTTGTCATCTGCTCAATTACAGAATACGGAACTGTTGCAATATCAGCACCAGCCAATGCGCAGTCTGTTACATGCATTGGATGACGTACACTTGCTGCGATGATCTCAGTCTTAATTCCAGCAACACGGAAGATCTCTGCGATCTCTGCAATCAAGTCTGTACCTCTTACAGAGATATCATCCAGACGTCCTAAGAAAGGAGATACATATGTTGCACCTGCTCTTGCTGCCAGAAGTGCCTGATTTGCTGTGAAGATCAATGTCACATTTGTCTTGATTCCTTCAGCTGTCAGCTGTTTGCAAGCTTTCAGTCCTTCTACAGTCATAGGAATCTTAACAACCATATTTGGGTGAATCTTTGCAATCTCTCTTCCTTCTGCGATCATTCCCTCTGCATCAACAGTGGTTGCTTTTACTTCTCCACTGATTGGACCATCTACGATAGAAGCGATCTCAGCGATAACTTCCTCAAATACTCTTCCTTCTTTTGCTATCAAAGATGGATTCGTAGTTACACCACAAATTACTCCCATGTCATTTGCTTTCTTAATATCCTCTACCTTCGCTGTGTCAATGAAAAATTTCATTTCGCTTTTCCTCCTTATAAATCCGCTATTTACTTCATGATTGGATTATAACTTACACCATGAAGATTGGTCAATAGCGCTTATTTATTATTAATAATTTTATTTATTAATAATTTTATTTTATCAATTATTTCATTCTGTTTTTTCTTTTGTTTTTTTAATAAACAGCTTTTCATTCTCGCACTTTCAGCATTTTTTCATGATACATTTTTAAAAATTATTAATAATATTTTTTCAAAATGAATTAATTTTTCTTTTTTCTTTTCTCTTTTGCATAAGATGTTGTTCCCCGTATGATCAACTGTGGTTCATACTCTACATGGTATGTGCTGATCGGCTCAATCTCTGAATATCTCGTATCATGGGATGCGATTTTCTTCATAATAATATCGCAGGCATCTCTGCCCTTAAAAATGACAAAATGTTCAATCGTCGTAAGATCCACTTTATGCATTCGGGCAAACAAAGTATTATCGCAGCCCATAACGGACATATCTGACGGAACTTTTATCTTCGCTTCATGAAGCGCATCCAGAATTCCAAATGCAATCATATCGTTCAGTCCAACAATCGCGGTAATCTCCCGATTTTCCTGTAAAAGCTCTTTTGTCAGATCATAGCCAATCTTATATTCCGAATCAATGAGAGCAACATCAAGGTCTATCTCTTCTTTCGCAGCCTTAATAATTACATTTTCCCGCAAACCGGCCTTTTCATACTCTTTCAAAAAGCCTTCTACACGTTTGGAACGTTGTTTTTGGCGCGCAGTCAAAGGCGGTGCAATATATGCCACATTGCGATGCCCCAGTTCCAGAAGGTGACGGGCCATAATTCTTCCAAGCTTAGAATTATCCAATTCCACCGCATCTACATTCATTTTTTCATTCTGATTATTAATAATCGCCACTGGAATCTTCTGAGACAACTCCTTTACCAGATCCATAAAACAATGGCTCGGATTACAAGTATAGATAATTCCCAGGGGACGCAGCTCCCACATCATCTTCAGATATCGTTCTTCCATCTTCAGATCACGCTGCGTATTGCATACAAACAGACCAAATCCCTGCTCCTTAGCACGGGATTCAATCCCCTGAAGCAACATAACATAATACGGATTGGTCAGATTCGAACAGAATACCACCAATAATTTTTCCTTTTTTGTGCCCTTTTTCTTCTTGCGCTTCGGCGGAACATATCCCAATTCTCTGGCCGCACGTTCCACTTTTTCCACCGTTTCCTTGGAAAACGATACATTGTACTTTTTATTTAAGACCATCGAAACCGTAGACTGGGATACCCCTGCCGCCTCAGCTATATCCATAGATGTAATTTTCTTCTTTTTCATCCTCACTCACCTCATTTGGGGACAGGGTAAATCTAATTGGGGACAGGGATATTTTAATTTGGGACGGAGGAAAACGAAAAAACCCCCGTCCCAAATTACACAAATTACAATTGTGTTCTTCCTTCCAATGCCCGAAGCAGGGTTACTTCATCTATATATTCCAGATCTCCTCCCACTGGGACACCGCTGGCAATCCGGCTGACTTTAATTCCGGTCGGCTTTATCAGCTTGCTAAGGTACATTGCAGTGGTCTCACCTTCCAAACTTGAATTAGTGGCGATAATCACTTCTTCTACATCTCCCTGCAGTCGTTCCATAAGCTCTTTCAGCTTAATGTCGTCCGGTCCGATCCCGAGCATGGGCGAGATCGCACCGTGAAGCACATGATACACACCATCGTACTTGCCGGTTTTTTCGTATGCTGCCAGATCTCTGGTATTTTCCACGACCATAATTGTCTTGTGATCTCGATTGCTATTACTGCAGATCGGACACATTTCCTGATCCGTCAGAGTATAACATTCTGAACAATATCGGATGTTCTCTCTTGCCTCGACCATGGTAGATGCCAGCCTTTTTACATCTTCTAAAGGCATATGAACCAAGTGAAAAGCCAGCCTTGCCGCTGACTTTGATCCTATGCCCGGAAGGCATGACAATTCTTCAATTAATTTGCTCATCTGGTTACTGTAGTAATCCATATTCTGCACTCCCCGTTAGAATAATCCCGGCATCTGACCGCCCATGCCGCCAGTAAACTTAGACATTGCGGATGCCGACTCAGCATCTACTTTATCCATGGCTTCATTTACCGCTGCAACGATCAGATCTTCTAACATCTCTACATCATCCGGATCAACCACTTCTTCAGCTAACTTTACTTTCAATACTTTCTTCGCGCCGGAGACCGTCACTTCCACAGCTCCGCCGCCCGCGGTTGCACTGAATTCTTTTGTCTCCATCTCTTTTGCCTGTTCTTCCATCTGGCGCTGCATCTTTTGTGCCTGTTTCATCAGATTAGCCATATTTCCCGGCATCCCGCCTCCTGGAAATCCACCTCTTTTTGCCATATTCATATCCTCCTACTCATCTTCTATTGTTATATCCATGTGGATCAGATTTTCAATATCAACAAAATGATCCTCAAACTTGCGTCCTTCTTCTAATTGTCGGACTTCTACTTCCATTCGCTTCCCAATCTTTTCTTCAATCAACCCTTCAATCTCTGCCTTATGTTCTGCTGCAGCGACAAAGCTTGCACTGACTTCATCCGGGAGCACAATAAGCAGACGGTTACCTTCTCCTGCGCTAAGTCTTGCTTTTTTAAGATAAGTTCTAAGCAGCGGAGAGGCATCATTTGCAATCACACGAAAATCTTTCACCACTGCTTTCACATCTTCATTCAGCGCCTTGGGAATCTCCGGTTTTGGCTGTTGCGATGTCTGCTGCGCCTGCTCTCCGTTTACATAGACAACTCTTTCCTTTACTTTGGCTTCCGGCAGACCCTCTTCTAACTGTTTTTCGATTGCCCGGATACGATCCAGAAGAGCATCTGGATTCCGATCCATCTCTGGTTTGCACAACTTAATCAATGTCACTTCCAGAAGAACTCTTTTTTGGCTTGCGTATTTCAACTGATTGGTAAGATCTGAGAAGATTCTAATATAACGGATCAGTGTCTCATTGTCAATCATCTGCGCCTCTTCTTTTAGCTGAACCAGATTCTCTGTGGACACATCCAGTACGTCCTCCATATTATCAGAACTTTTTACCAGCAGCAAGTTTCTGAGATACCAGGTAAAATCTGCTGCAAGCTGAGACAGTTCACGGCCTTGCATGACCAATTCATCTACCGTTTCAATCACTTTATGCACATCCATGACCAGAAGTTCCCGAAGAAGCCGGCTAAACACTTCTGTATCTACAGCCCCCAGGACTTCCAGCACATGGTCATAGGTCAGTTTTTCTCCAATATAAAAAGCAACACATTGATCCAGAAGACTAAGCGAATCTCGCATGGATCCATCTGCCATCTTAGCAATATAGCGAACCGCCTTTTCTTCTACATCCCACTGTTCTTTATCAATTAATTCCCGAAGCCTTGCGGAAATAGTTTCGATAGAAATTCTTTTAAAATCATACCGTTGGCATCGGCTCAAAATCGTGATCGGAATTTTATGCGCTTCTGTAGTCGCCAGGATAAAGATAACATACTCCGGCGGTTCCTCCAAAGTTTTCAGCAACGCATTGAACGCTCCAATAGAGAGCATATGAACCTCATCTATAATATATACTTTGTAGCGCCCTTCCGTCGGACGATATGACACTTCCTCACGGATTTCACGGATATTATCCACACCGTTGTTAGATGCCGCATCAATCTCGATGACATTCATAGAAGCTCCAGACGCAATCGCTTTACACATGGCACACTCACCGCAAGGACTTCCGTCAATTGGATGTTCACAATTAACTGCTTTGGCAAATATCTTTGCCACCGTTGTTTTTCCGGTTCCCCGCGTTCCACAGAACAGATATGCATGTCCTATACGGTCTGCCATGATCTGATTTTTTAATGTCTTTACAATTGCATCCTGCCCCTTTACATCCTCAAACTCATCCGGACGAAATTTTCGATATAATGCCGTATATGACATTCTCTACACTCCCCGCTTCTTACGTCTTTATTTTGTACCGAAACTGATGCCCGTCATCTCTGCTTCCTTGATAATGCTGGAATTCGGATCAACATATTTCAGTTTACCGGCAACTTCTGCTAATGGAACACGTACAATTTCATTTTTCTTCACGCCCATCATACAGCCATAATTTCCTTCCAGAATTGCCTCTGCCGCTGCTGCACCAAGTCTCGTTGCAAGCACACGGTCATACGGGCACGGAGAACCACCGCGCTGTGTATGGCCCGGAACAGTAATACGAACTTCCTGATCTGTCTTCTTCTGAATTCTCTCAGCCACTTCATATGCAACAGAAGGATATTTCTTCTTTGCTACCTTCTCCTTCATCTCTTTTTTGGATAGCTTGGCATCTTCTTTTGAAATTGCACCTTCAGCAACAGCGATAATCGTAAATCTCTTTCCTGCTGCTTTTCTCTTATTAATAGCATCCACCACCACATCAATATCATATGGAATCTCAGGAAGCAGAATAATATCTGCACCACCTGCAATTCCTGCATGGAGTGTTACCCATCCGACTTTATGTCCCATGATCTCAACAATAAATACGCGGCTGTGTGATGTCGCAGTCGTGTGAATCTTATCAATCGTATCCGTAGCAATATCTACCGCACTCTGGAAACCAAACGTCATATCCGTTCCCCACAGATCGTTGTCAATCGTCTTTGGAAGTGTAATGACATTCAATCCTTCTTCGCGAAGCATATTCGCTGTCTTATGTGTTCCATTACCGCCAAGTACCACGAGACAATCCAGATTCAGTTTGTGATAAGTATGTTTCATTGCTTCAACCTTGTCCAAACCGTTCTCGTCTGGTACTCTCATCAATTTAAACGGCTGTCTGGAAGTCCCAAGAATTGTTCCTCCAACCGTCAGAATTCCTGAGAAATCCCTGGAAGTCAGCATCTTAAAATTAGAATAAATCAATCCCTTATAGCCTTCTTGAAATCCATAGATCTCAACATCGTCTCTCTTTGAACAGATTCCTTTTACAACGCCACGCATAGCTGCATTTAAAGCCTGGCAGTCTCCTCCACTTGTAAGCATTCCTATTCTTAACATACGCCTGCTCCTTTCACACTCAAACTTATTACACTTTAGTTTATCACAGAGTATGATGCAATTACAAGGAGAGGACGGGGGTTTTTGAAAAAACCCCATCCCCTCTTGACAAAGGATGCTATAATTATAAGTAAAGTATTTTGCAAAGAAAGTAGGTAATATTGTGGATAAACTGGATATAAAATTATGGTCTCTGGCCGCCAAGGGACAGATTGTTCCTGACCGTTCTCTTTTAAAGACTCCGGCGCAGATCGAAGCAATCAGAAAGAGCGCCGATTTGAACACAGCGGTCCTGGATCATGTGGCTGCCCATATTCACGAGGGCATGAGTACAGCAGAAATTGACAGACTGGTTTATGATTTCACAACGGAGCATGGCGGAATCCCAGCACCGCTTAATTATGAAGGTTTCCCAAAGAGCGTATGTACCTCTATTAACAATGTCATCTGCCACGGGATTCCATCCGAAGATGAGATTTTGAGAAACGGGGATATCATCAATGTGGATGTATCTACTATTCTGAACGGTTATTTTTCAGATGCTTCCCGCATGTTTACTATCGGAGATGTATCTCCTGAGGCAGCGAAGCTGGTACAGGTAACGAAGGAATGCGTGGAACTCGGCCTCAAAGAAGCGAAACCTTGGGGACACCTGGGGGATATTGCTTACGCAATTAACTCTCACGCACAAAAGAATGGCTACTCTGTTGTCGAAGAAATTGGAGGCCACGGCATTGGCCTTGCTTTCCACGAGGACCCTTTTGTCAGCTATGTAACTCCTAAGGGAAGTGAAATGGTTCTGGTTCCAGGCATGATGTTCACCATCGAACCAATGATCAACGAAGGCAGCCCTGATTTCTTCATCGACGAAGAGAATGGCTGGACCGTCTATACTATGGATGATAGCCTGTCTGCCCAGATTGAATACATGGTACTGATTACAGAAGATGGTGTAGAAGTACTGACGAAATAATCATTACTATCCAGAATCTGCCATCGAAAAAAGAAAAAGGAAGGGACTGTTTATTTCCCGACAGTCCCTTTCTTTTCTTCTATAAACTCTTTTCATTACTCTCATTCTGATTTGGGCAAGTCTGCTTATCCATGTCTCTCATACTAAGTACAAGCGCCGAATGCGCACCCATATTGACTACCACTTCGCCATCTTCTACGAGGAATTCATCATAGGTCGTCGAATATCCGTCCAGATAAGAATACATCAACTTCTTCATTCTGCACTTCATCGGAATCTCCGCCTGCCATACCGGCACAGTTACCTGCGCAAGCTCACTGCGGTTATTGATAATAACGATGACCTTGTCTTCTTCCAGAAAACGGCCATATGCCAGAATATTTTCATCCCAATACAGCATATTCAGGGAACCAGTCCTAAGAGCCGGATGTTCTTTGTGAATCCGAATCATCTCTCGATGGAATGCGATCAGCTCCTTATCTTCATGACCCCATGGGTAAGTGCGCCGATTATCAGGATCTGTAAATCCACATACGCCAGCTTCGTCTCCATAATAAACAGTTGGCGCTCCGACCCAGGTCATCTGCATCACAACAGCTTCGCGCATCACTCCAAGATTTACATAATTATTGGCAGCCTTCGGCCCAAGATGTTCGACTCTCCCAACCATGTGATTCGTACGGGTCAGAAATCTGGAATGGTCGTGATTCGACAATTCATTCATCGCAACCTGGAGAGAAGGCGTCAACATATTGGACATATGATGGGAAATGGATGCCACAAAGTTATCTGCATTGCCCAACAGTTCTTCCCGCGATTCATCGCTATGCTTCTCCATACCCGTCAAAAACCAGGTCACCGGCTCCATAAACGCATCATAGTTCATGACCGTATCCCACTCATCTCCCCGGAGCCATTCACTTGGGTCGCCATAATGCTCCGCAAGAATCAACGCATTTGGATTGGCATTTTTGACGGCTCTGCGGAATTTTTTCCAGAAACGATGATTATAATCATTGCTTCTTCCAAGATCCGCCGCCACATCCAGACGCCATCCGTCTACATTATACGGTGGGGATACCCATTTTCTTCCAATATACAGAATATAGTTTTCTAATTTAACAGAATCTTCGTAATTTAACTTAGGGAGGGTATCATGGCCCCACCAGCCATCATAATTATAATTATACGGCCAATTCTCCGGTTCCTCTTTGAAGAATCGGAAATAGCTCCGGAATGGACTATCCGACGAAGTATACGCACCAGGTTCATAATCTTCCTGTCCTTCATAGATTCTCTCTCGATCCATCCACTTATTAAAAGAGCCACAATGATTAAAAACGCCGTCAAGAATAATCTTCATTCCCCTCCGGTGAAGTTCTTCCACTAATTTGATGAATAGTTGATTACTGGCTTCCAGATTTTTAATATCCGTTACTCTTTTCTGATATTTTGTCGCCTTTTTATTCTCTGTCGCACCATCCGTCAGGACTTCTCCACCATCTTCCACGATCACACCATAATGTGGATCAATATAGTCATAATCCTGAATATCATATTTATGATTCGACGGTGATACAAATAACGGATTAAAATATAGTACTTCTACTCCGAGTTCCTGCAGATAATCCAACTTATCGATCACTCCCTGCAGGTCTCCCCCATAGAATTCCCGTACCCCCATATTGGCCGGATACTTATCCCAGTCAGTTACCTTCTGGCTGTATCCGCCTATATAATAATATTCGTTCGTCTCTACATCATTGGTCTTATCGCCATTATAAAAACGATCCGTAAAAATCTGGTACATCACTGCACCTTTTGCCCAGTCCGGTGTTGAAAATCCCGGCACAATGACAAAATCATAAAATTCTACAATCTCTTTTGCAACTCCACATCTATTATAATAACAGGTCGTATCATCATCCCTGATTTCAAAGCAATAACGGAAAGGTTCTTCATTCAGGCGCCATTTGATCATATAATAATCAAACTCGCCACTGGTACTCTCTTTTTCCATATCATATCCACCGACCGCCGTCATCAGACGCACCCGCACCTTATCATCCTTCGCCGTACGAAAACGTAAAATTACGGTCTCATTTTCCTGCGGTTCCTGTGGAATCACATAGCTTGCAGTCCCATCGCAAAACAACGCTTGTTTTTTCATGCAATCCATTTCCTCTCTCATTCATCATTTTTGTATTATGCTTCTGATACTTCTCCAGTAAATAATGATTCAAATTCTTCTCTTGAGATTTTTTCTTTTTCTAACAACAAGTTTGCACATGCGTGGAGAACATCATCGTATTTGTGGATGATATGTCTGGCTCTTGCATAACATTCATCAATAATACGTTTTACTTCCTGATCGATCACTGTTGCCACACCTTCTCCATATCCACGGGATGTATGGGCAAGATCTCTTCCTATAAACACTTCATCACTGTCATCATCATAATTAATCAATCCAACAGCCTCAGACATACCGAACTTGGTAACCATAGACTTTGCAAGTCCAGTCGCCTGTTTGATATCCTGAGAAGCTCCTGTCGTGATATCATCAAACACTTCTTCTTCTGCTACTCGACCACCCAATGCTACCGTGATATCCTGAAGCATCTTTCCTTTGGTGTTAAACATCTCATCATTTTCCGGCAGCGGCATTGTATAGCCACCTGCGCTTCCTGTCGGAATGATCGATACACTATAGACCGGTCCAACATCCGGAAGCACATGGAACAAAATTGCATGACCGGCTTCATGGAACGCAGTAATTCTCTTCTCTTTATCAGAGATGACACGGCTTTTCTTCTCCGCACCGATTCCAACTTTGACAAATGCTTTCTGAATATCTTCCTGCTTCAGATATATCCGATCACTCTTAGCCGCCAGGATTGCCGCTTCATTCAGAAGGTTCTCAAGATCTGCCCCCGTGAAACCTGCCGTCGTCTGTGCAATCTGCTTCAGATCAATCTCTTCACTCAATGGCTTGCCCTTGGCATGAACCTTCAGGATCTCTTCTCGGCCTTTGATATCCGGTCTTCCTACCATAACCTTACGGTCAAAACGTCCCGGACGAAGAATTGCCGGGTCAAGAATATCAACACGGTTGGTCGCAGCCATTACAATGATGCCCTCATTCACACCAAAGCCATCCATCTCTACCAGCAGCTGATTTAATGTCTGTTCCCTCTCATCATGGCCTCCGCCCATACCAGTTCCACGGCGTCTTGCCACAGCATCGATCTCATCGATAAATATGATACATGGCGCGTTTTTCTTTGCCTCTTCAAACAGATCCCTCACTCGGGAAGCACCTACTCCGACAAACATTTCCACAAAATCCGAACCAGATATTGTAAAGAATGGTACTCCTGCCTCTCCGGCGACCGCTTTGGCAAGCAATGTTTTTCCAGTTCCCGGAGGGCCGACAAGCAGTACTCCTTTTGGAATTCTTGCTCCTACCTGAATATACTTTTTCGGAGCCTTCAGGAAATCTACAATCTCCTCCAGTTCTTCTTTCTCTTCTTTCAGACCTGCCACCTGCGCAAATGTAATCTTTTTGTCGTTGCCAGTGCTAAGCTTCGCACGACTCTTTCCAAAATTCATCGCTTTGGCATTAGCTCCGCCGCCCTGGCGATTCATAAGCGAAAAGATCAGCACAATACCTAAAAGTGTTACCAAAAGCGGCACTAAAGTCGTACCTATCCAACTGTCCTGCGGTACATCCGGCATGGCATAATCAATCTGCTTCTCTTTCAGATAATCCTGAATATCATTCACATCTGACACATACAGCCACTTCACTTCGCCTTCTTCGTCTCCGTGACTCTTCATCTGTATCTCTACTCTTCCAGTCGGAACATTCTTATTCTGTGTAATCGTAACAGATTCTACATCCTCACTTACAACCAGGCGTTCAAACTGTTTCCAGGATATCTCTTTTTCTTTCTGATCAACTTGATTGGTGAACCAGAATGCCGCAAATAAAAATACGACAAACATCAGAACAGTCGCACCGCTCAGTCCTCTCGTCCTTTTATCGTTCAATGTTTAAAGCCCCTTTCTACTCCACTCCTTCTACAACTCCGATGTAAGGCAGGTTTCTATATTTCTGTGCATAATCCAGACCATATCCTACGACAAATTCATCCGGGATCTCAAATCCCACATAATCTACCTTTACATCTCTGACTCTGCGGTCAGGTTTATCAAGAAGTGTACACAATCTCATACTTTTTGGATTTCTCTTTTTCAGAATGTCCAGAAGATAATACAGCGTTCTTCCTGAATCAATGATATCCTCTACTACAAGCACATCTTTACCTTCCAATGATTCATCCAGATCTTTCGCGATCTTTACGACACCGCTGGATGAAGTGCCATCGCCATAACTACTGACACTCATAAAATCCATGGATACTGGCACACTGATTCGTTTTGCCAGTTCACACATGAAGAATACTCCGCCTTTGAGCACGCAGATTAAATGCACCTGCTTACCTGCGTAATCTTCACTGATTTTTTTACCTAATTCTTCGATTCGTTTTGCTACTTCCGCTTCTGGGACCAACACTTTAATGCTCTCTGCCATCTTTTTTTCCTCCATGAAAATGAATTTCCATAATTCTTCTGGTATGTTCAGTTACCTGATATTTCTGATTCTGTCGATACCCGACGATCCACATAATCTCCGATCCGTCAGCTACAAGCCACACTTGATCTCTTTCTTCCCGGGGTATCTTTTCATTCACAAAATACTGCTTTAACTTCTGAGTGCCTCCGTTTTTATCAATCGTGAGATAATCTCCGGGCGCTCTATGCCTTATTTTTACAGTATTTTTTATTATATCATAGTCAAACCATTTCGTGTAGGTTTTTTTCGGAAATATTACTATATCCGACTGTCGTTCAAAGATTCGAAACGTTGCCGGTTCTTCCGCCGATATATCCTCTATCGTATCCACATCTGTAGTCTTTAACAGAACGATCCCTTCATAGCATCGTCTGGCCTGCATGTGGTAGGGAAGATCTACTCTTCGTCCCACCTGCTTTTCGATAAGCTCCATCACCGCCCGGACATGCGCAGATTCTATATCCTTTCGTCTTCCTGCAATCTGACACAGCATCTCATGAATCATATACGCTTGCAGCGCCTCGGGAGCTTTCCCGTAAGCCTCTGCATTCAATATTGCCTGATTGCCGTGCACATATCGGATACATTGCCGTGCGTGCCGCCTGGTCTCCTGCTCTACGAATTCACCCAGCTTACGCATCTGTTCCATCGTATCTGCCATATGTTCTACCGTCTGCTGATTAATCTGCTCTTCCATATAGGGGATCACATGACTTCGAATACGATTGCGCGTATAATCGCCTTCCAGATTCGTCTCATCCGTACAATAAGATATTCCCCGTTCTGCAAGATATGATTCAATTTCTTTTCTCTTCAGACATAAAAGTGGCCGCACATATACTCCATCTACCGGCGCAATTCCTCCCATTCCTTTCAGTCCACATCCACGACACAGATTCCAGATCAGTGTCTCTGCATTATCATTCTGATGATGGGCAAGTGCAATCTTCGTTCCGCCACTCTCTTCTAATACCTGTCCAAACCGCATTCGGCGGATATTTCTCCCGGCCTCTTCCAATGTCAGCTTATTCTCCTTAGCATACTTCTTCACATCTTCCCGGAAAATCCGAAGGTCTACCCCCTGTTCCCGGCAGACTTTCTGAACATAATCCGCATCCGCATCCGCGGTCCCTTCCCGAAGGCCATGATGAACATGCACAGCCACAATAGAAAATCCCAATTCCTTCTGTAATTCTATAAGCATGAAAAGAAGGCATATGGAATCTGCTCCTCCCGATACGCCTATCACCACTTTATCCTCTTTTTCCAGCATGTGATATCTATGAATATACTCTTTGACCCGCTGATACATCTGTCTATCCTTCTTTAGTCTGCTAATGAATATCTTTAATATATAGAATTTTACTATAAAAAGCAAGTTTTCCTTATAATTTCCACATCCCCACTGCGAGCACCGTCATATCGTCCATCGGCACCTCTCCCGTCCATTCCAGTACCTGCCCCAGAATATGGTGAGCCAGTTCTTTCGGATTCACAATATCGGAATCCTGTATAAAGGTACACATCAACGCTTCCTGCTCTCCCACCGGCAGGGCATCGATTACTCCATCTGTTACCATAATCACATAATCTCCCGACGTCAGCTCTTTTGTCTCCACATCAATCTCCAACTCCTGTAAGACACCGACTGGAAGTGTTGTGGAACTAATCTTCTCAACAGAATCTTTCCGCTTGATAAATGTTGTAGAAGCCCCTGCTTTTACAAATTCACAGGTGCCGCTATAGAGATCGAACAGGCATGCATCCACAGTTGAAAACCTCACTTCTTCCCTTCCAATGACCAATGCTGTATTCATCAGCTGAATTGCCGTTCTGACCGGGAACCCTGCTTCTAAGAGTTCCTCCAGCATCTCAACAACCATCGCACTCTCACGAAACGCTTCTTCTCCTGAGCCCATACCGTCTGACAATACAATTCCCTTTTTTCCGCCCGGAAGATCTTTCATCAAAAAGGTATCACCAGAGATCTTCTCACATCCTTTGCCAATCTTTGCCACACCCTGAAGCGTGTGATATCTGGCGCTTTCAACGCAGGCAATGGTAGAATATTCCTCTCCCACCACCGGACGTTCTCCCTGTCTGGGCATCATTACCCTCCCCATCAGATCTCCAACCAGAGCCGCCAATTCTTTTGTGGCAATGATGTGCCCTTTTGCCGCTTTTACTGTAAGATGAATCTCATACTTTCCTTGCGGCGTGATATAGAACACCGAAGACAACATCTTTGCACCAGCTTTCTTCAAATGGGTTTTCAATCGCTTTTCCAGATGTTCATCTTCAAATATTCCTGCATCAAGTTCTCGGGTAGTATATTGGATCATCTTGGCAAAATACTTCAGCTGCCTGGCGAATCCTTCCCGATTCTGTACGATCTTATGGTTCCACAGCAGAATTTTTTTTGCATTCTCAAATACTTCCAGAGTCTCCCGCAAAAACCGCGGTGCCATAATGCATCGCTTCTGCAGACTTCTTTTCAATTCAATATTCAGCTCTGCTCCATATTCCTCAACCGCACACAATATCTCATATACCATCTGATAGGTATGCACTCGGTTTTCTCCCAGACACCACTCCTTCCTCTCACAGTTCTCGCATACTTTATCCGTAACCTTTTGAAACATTTCTTCAATCTCTTCTTTCGAAAATGTCCCCTTATAATCTTCTAAAGTAAGAAATGTCTTCGACAAATGCATCAATGAATCCGCAAACTTGTCCATCTGGATCACATATGGATTCAAAAAAGGTTCTTTTTCTTTTATTTCCGTCATTCTTTGCTCCCCTTTCAACGGTAAAAAATAAAAAAGCTCTAGGAATTTTGTCTCCTAAAGCTTATCTTCTGTTCATTATTTTGCTTTGAAAATGATCTCATTTTCATGTACAAGACCCAGCTTCTCTTTTGCCACATCTTCTACATATTCATCCGTACCCACGTACTCTTCAAGATCTTCGATTTCTTTCGAACGCGCCTTCTCTTCCTTAATCTGTTCTTCCAGTTCCTGCTCCTGTGCCTGATAGGACTGATCCTTAGCCCTTAATGTCATGCTATTGACGGATATCACCGCAAACAATAGAAAAACAACGGCACATACTGCAAAAACGCTCCTTTTATGGCGCTGCATACTTTTCTTAGTCCGTCTTCTGCGACGTCTTTGCTTCATACCACTCATAATTATTACTCACCCTTACGCCGACACCCCTGCCGGCAATACTCGCCCGATTAATAATAATATATTAACTTTTTTTGTTTTTTTTATCAAGCTTTTGACTGAAATTCTTTTTTCTTATAAACGTAGATTTTTTTGTGCATCTTTTCCAAACAATTCAAAAAAAACGTCATAAAAACCGCCCCAACCACAACACCTAGTACAAAATACCATCGTATGCTACCATCACTTGTGTGGTAAATCTGCACAAACAAATATATAGCTGCTCCTGTCCAGAAGACTAGATCTTCAGCTTCTACTGCATATCGTCTATGCTTTACAATCCGACGAAAGCAGCTGATACACCGATAGGTAAGACGCACAATGGCACCAGAAAAAACTGCTGCCAGAAATATCATCATCTCTTCTTCAATTCCCGGCATGGCATCACCGGAATAGTTTTGAGAATAGATTTTCCTGATGTTTTCCGTAGCCTTGCACTTCAGAATAAGCGACACTGTCGATATTCCCCGACAGATCCACTTCTCCCTTCTCAAGGCTTAAGCGATTCACATGCAGATCACTGCCTTTTACCATCAACATCCCTTGTTCCGTCTCCAATAATATTTCATTTAAATCAAAGGATAGTACATCAATAACTCCTGTCACCAGACTGGTTTTTCGATTATTGATCACCAGTTTGTGATTTTTTTGTACCGTTCTTTCTTCCATGTGCCTCACAACCTTTCTTAATTATCTTATGAAAGGTTGTTTCTATTTATTACAAATACCGGAACAAGTCTTTCGCTTCTTCTTTCTTCGTAGTCTCCTGGATATCCAGAACTTCCACTTTGACCGTTTTCATTCCAAACTGAATCTCAATGATGTCTCCTGGTTTTACTTTCACCGAAGCTTTTGCCACGTTGCCATTGACCAGCACACGACCCGCATCACACGCCTCATTAGCCACCGTTCTTCTCTTAATCAAACGGGATACTTTTAAAAATTTGTCTAATCTCATATTCTCTCCTTCTCCGTATTCCTTCACTTTTCGTATCAGCTCAAAAACCTGATGAAAACAGATTTTCTTATAGAGTAATAAAGGGTATCTCTCAAGCCTTTTACGGCTTTTGAGATACCCTTAATCTTATTCCATATCAGCTCACCGAATTATTCGTTAACAGCGTCCTTTAATGCTTTACCAGCTTTGAATTTTGGTGCTTTGCAAGCATCAATCTTCATTGTCTTACCAGTCTGTGGATTTCTTCCTTCTCTTGCTGCTCTCTTGCTAACTTCGAAAGTTCCGAATCCTACCAACTGAACTTTATGCTCTTTCTTTAATTCTTCTGTTACAACATCGATAAATGCTTTTAATGCTTTCTCAGAATCCTTCTTTGATAATTCTGCCTGGTCAGCGATTGCTGCTACTAATTCTGTTTTGTTCATGGATGATTTCCTCCTCTTGTTTACATATAGAATCCCTTATTTATTTAATTCTACTAATTTAACGCGACTTTCATAACAATTTAAATGAAACGCCTTTAGTTACAGTTATACCTGTTTTCCATGTAAATGTCAAGGTGATTTCTCAGTTTTGCCCCGTATTTTCAGGGTTTTTCACACTTTTTTAATAACTTAAAGCATTGTGTTAATCATGGACAAAACTTCTTCTCCCAGTTTGCTTGATTTTTCATCTGCATCTGCCAGAGATGTGCCCTTTATTCCATAGTAGAATTTTACTTTTGGCTCTGTTCCGGAAGGTCTTACACACAGCCATGCATCATCTGTCAGATCATAATATAATACATTAGACTTTGGAAGGCCAGTAGCAGTTACTTCGCCAGTCGCAATATCTTTGATGGTATCAGCCTGATAATCTCTTGCCTTCAGCACCTTATATCCGCCAACCTCTGTCGGTGGGTTCTTGCGAAGCGTCTCCAGGATCTCCTGAATCTTCTGAAGTCCTTCGATTCCTTTTAACGTAATAGACTGAATGTCGTCTTTATAGTAGCCATATTTATCATACATGTCCACCATTGCATCCCACAGAGTCTTTCCCTGAGTCTTGTAATATGCAGCAGCCTCACACAATGCCATTGTGGCAACAATTGCGTCTTTATCTCTTGCATGAGTTCCGATCAGGCATCCGTAACTTTCTTCAAATCCAAAAAGATAGCTTCCCTTACCTGTGGTCTCGAATTTTAAGATCTGCTGTCCGATGAATTTAAATCCTGTCAGTACTTCAATCAGACCGATATCATATCCCTTCGCGATTGCATCTGCCAGATTGGAGGTAACGATTGTCTTGATCAGATAACCATCATCCGGAAGTCCCTGGAGAGCTTTGCGCTGTCCAATCTCATAATCTGCCAACAGGCAGCCGGACATATTTCCAGTCAATGTATGATAAACGCCATCTTTGTCTTTTACACGCACGCCAAGACGGTCAGCATCCGGGTCTGTAGCAAGTACCAGATCTGCATCTACTTCCTTGGCAAGTTTCAATCCCAGTTCAAATGCTTCCTCTGCTTCTGGATTCGGATAAGAAACTGTTGGGAATTCACCGTCTGGAAGCTCCTGTTCTTTTACTACATATACATTCTCAAATCCCAGTTCCTTCAATATACGTCTTGCAGGGATATTGCCAGTTCCGTGAAGCGGGCTGTATACAATCTTCAGATCCTTTCCGACCGCATCAATAGAATCCTGATGAATTACCTGCTTCTTCAGTTCTGCTATGTATCCATCATCTACATCTGCGCCAATAACCTGATACAGGCCAGCCTTCTTTGCTTCTTCCTGATCCATTGTCTTAACAGTATTGTAATCTACAACAGCCTTTACCTCATCCATAATTCCTTTATCATGAGGTGGTGTAATCTGTGCGCCATCTTCCCAGTATACTTTATATCCATTGTATTCCGGTGGATTGTGGCTGGCTGTAATATTGATTCCGGCGATACAGCCCAGAGAACGCACTGCGTAAGACAATTCCGGTGTTGGACGCAAGGATTCAAACACATATGCCTTAATTCCATTTGCCGCCAGGCACAAAGCTGCCTCGTTCGCGAACTCTGGAGACATACGACGAGAATCATAAGCGATTGCTACCCCTTTGCCCTGCTCGCCCTTCTTAATAATATAATTGGCAAGTCCCTGGGTTGCTTTTCTTACAGTATAGATATTCATGCGGTTCGTTCCTGCACCGATAATTCCCCGAAGTCCGGCAGTTCCAAACTCAAGATCTTTGTAAAAACGCTCTTTGATCTCTTTATCATCCTCTGCAATACTCTTTAGTTCCGCTTTTGTAGTTTCATCGAAGTATGGATTGCTCAACCACGCTTCATAATTTTCACGATATTCCATTGTCGTACCTCCTGTCCTTAATGATTCTATTATACAACAGGAATCTACAAATGAAAAGAAAATATATCCTCTAAAAATCGCTTCTTTTCTTCTGTCTGCCTAATTGCCAGCTCCAGTTTTTCAATACTCTTCGTGGATATCCATGCTTTATTTGAATGGTAGTATGAATTTGCGATTTTCCAGAATTTTTCCGGATAAATCAACCGAATCTTCAGATACTCCATCTCTGAATCTGTAAGTGGGCGGATTGCTGAATATGCATTCAACATATTATCACCCAGTCTCTCTCTCCACCCATGCTTTTCCATAACTTTACGCAAAAAATAATACAAATCTTCAACTTGGACATCTCGTTTAAATTTTTCAAAGTTCGTTGTAGCAATACCATAGGGCTCTTTTCTATAATTGCCGCTCCCTGAACTCCCATTTGCCAAAAAATTATTTCCTGAGAGCATCAGGACATTATGATAATTGTATTCCCCATGGGTCATACAGCAATTTTCCACACTCTCCTGATAAAGCTTCTCGTAATCTGAATTCTCCAATTCCTCTAATGCTATCGCCGCCCATTGATACATCTGGTCAAAATATTTTAAAAAGGAGGATTCAAACGCCCCCTTGGGAGAGATGCCACGCACAAATCTTCTTACTTTTTTTAATTCTCGATTATGCCTCAGGTACTCCTCTTCAAGATGTGCACCCGGCATCACACTATGCTCCATCCTATGACACATCAGGGTATGCAGTTTCGCCAGATTCCCCGAAGCTGCCAAAAGCTCTGACGGTTTCTTAATATCACATTCCTGTCCCCGGAACCATAGCTTCAACACATATCTGCTTCCATCTTCCAAGACTGAGAGAAATTCCCCCGTCTTCGTCAGCACAATCCGATCCGTTTGTGTATACCCCTGATTCTGAAGATATTCATGTAACTCATATAACGCAGGAATACGTTTTTTGGACACTTTTACTTCCTTAAGCAACAGAATTCCTTCAACTGTGTCGCATAAAATAGCACCCCTGGTCTTGCGGGTGCCGCTGACTTCAATATCATATTGTTCTAATATACTTTGTTCATACTCCTGCATATCCATCCCCTGCACTCTACATTACATATTCTCTCTAGCGTATGATGCAAAAAGATAAAATATGATTAGGAGCTTATTTAAGTTTTTTTAAAAGTTCGTTTTTTTCATTTAATTCAGGATTCTCTATTACCATTTCCAACAGTTCGTTCAATTTATCTCCGATTTCTTTTCCCGGTTTCATCCCTGCTTCGATCAAATCCTTTCCTGTAACGGCCAGATTTTTTAATGATACACACTGCCCAGTCTCTACTATTTCCTGATACAACTTTTCGATATCATTCAGATTTTTCACTTTTTCTTCTCTCTGATACATACTCTGCGCGAGTATATCTGCACGGCGGACCTCCATATAATATGGGAACAGATCCTCTCCGATTATATTCATTGCACGACGGACATTCTTAGCCGTTGCAGGCATTCGATAATCATGGTAACGCACCAATTTCGTCACTTTACCAATCGTATTATTGTCAAATTTTAATCTTCTCAATATGGATTTTGCAATAATTTCACTTTCTAAAGCGTGCTTTTTAAAATGCGCCACACCTGCTTCATCCATGGTTTTTAACGCCGGCTTTCCCATATCATGCAGCAACATCGTTAATCGCAGCACCTTATCGGCACGTACATTCTGCAATGCATGTAATGTATGCTCTCCCACATTGTACATATGATGCGGCGTCTCTTGTTCTGTAACCATTAAACGGTCAAATTCCGGCAAAAATATCTTCGTAATACCAAGATCATATGCGTCCCGCAATAACTCTGGCCGCGCCGAAGTGAGCATTTTCACCAACTCCACTTGTATCCGCTCTGCGCTGATATTGTAAAGCGTAGGGGCCAGTTCTTGCATCCCGCACCGCGTCTCCTCCTCTATCGAGAAGCCAAGCTGAGCCGCAAATCGAATTCCCCGAAGAATTCTAAGTGCATCTTCGGAAAAACGTTCCCTCGCATTTCCCACACATCGTATTATTTTTTTATTTAAATCCTCCACACCGCCAAAGATATCCACGAGCCCATCTTTGTCATTGTAAGCCATCGCATTAATCGTAAAATCTCTCCGCAGCAAATCTTCTTTCAGACTTCGCGTAAACGTTACTTCCTTCGGATGACGGCTATCTTCATATTTGCCATCAATTCTATACGTTGTCACTTCATATCCTTCTTTGTCAAGGAGCACCGTGACCGTCCCATGTTCGATTCCAGTGTCAAATGTCTTATGAAACAAAGATTTCGTTTCCTGCGGCATAGCAGACGTTGTAATGTCCCAATCTTCCGGCTCTCTGCCAAGAATCGAATCCCTGACACATCCACCAACGGCATAAGCCTCATATCCATGTCCCTGCAACGTCTCAATAATCACCCTTACATTCGTCGGCAATTGTATATTCAGGTTTCCCACAATCTCATCCTCCCTCACATTCATCTATACACCATCATAACATGGGGACGGGGGTTTTTTCAAATTCCTCCGTCCCAAATTAAAATAACCGTGTCCCTTTTTCATTTTACCCTGTCCCTATTAATCCTCCTCTAATATTTTGCATAATAATCATTACTTTTTTCTGTGATATTTGCAAAACTTTCATTAGTTCTTTTTTATATTCTTTTCTTATCTCAACATAATTAAACAATTCTTCCTCCTGCAAATTATATTTCCACTTGTATTCTGCAAGAATTTCCTTTGCAATTCTCATGTTGTTTTTTTCCATATCCTCATCCACATCGTCAAATATATCCCAACTCTCAAATCTGTGGAATTCAAGAAAATCCTGATTTGTGTGAAACTTTTGATTTACCATCAAAAAAGCCTTCTCATCCAGAATGTCTCGAACTCCTCTGTAAAATTCTGACATACTGCTGTATTTATAATCCAACATTTCTTTCACGCTTCCATTTTTCGCCGGATTTCTGTGGATATATCGAAGGCAGTTCCAAAAATAACTTTCCTTTTCTACGCATTGGCTCTTAAATCTGTCCTGAAAAACATATCCAATTCTATGATGTTTATAATTATAATAATGTGCAAATGCGGCTAAGACTTTAGCCATAAATGACGCTAATTCTTTCAAATCAGCTTTGATTAACATATGAAAATGATTTGGCATTATGCAATATGCTAAAATAGCCACCTCATACTCAGAAAGATTCTCTCGAATCAAATTGATGATACGGGTTTTTTCCCCTTTTTCTTTAAAAACCGGCATTTTATTTAATCCACGCACCATTACATGGTACATTCCAGTCGAACTTTCCTGTCTTGCTCTTCTTGGCATTTTTCTCCCTCCTTTGCAAAGAGGGACACCGCAAAATGAATTAGGGACACGGATATTTTAATTTGGGACGGAGGAAATTGAAAAAACCCCCGTCCCCAACTAAGGAGCTTAGTATGATTTGCCCCAATATGCCATGTGTTTTGCTGGTTTTCCGCACCAGATACATTTGTCTGAAATCATTTCTTCATCTTCAATCAGACATCTGGTCGCAGCTCCACCTGTGACGTATTTTACTTCACCTTCGCATTCTGGATCTCCGCACCAGCAAGCCTTTACGAAACCACGGTTTGCCTGGAATTTTTCTTTCATTTCGTCCATCGTTGTTGCTGTATCAATATGGCTCTGTAAGAAGTCATTTGCTCTGTCATACATATCCTGCTGTTCTTGCTCTAAGATGTCACGTAATTTTGTGGCAATTTCGTCCAGAGATACTACAATCTTCTCACGATTATCACGACGTACGACTACAACCTGGTTCTTTTCGATATCTTTTGGACCAATCTCGATACGGGTAGGAATACCCAGGATCTCCTGCTCGGAGAATTTCCATCCTGTACTCTTATCGGAATCATCGATCTTCACTCTATAACCAGCTTTTTTCAATTCATCCAGCAGTGCAAATGCTCTGTCAAGCACGCCTTCTTTGTGCTGTGCAATTGGAATAATACGGCATTCAACTGGTGCAACGTGTGGAGGAAGAACCAATCCATCGTCATCACCATGTACCATGATCAGGCCGCCGATACTTCTGGTAGACCATCCCCAGGAAGTCTCGTAACAACTGTGAAGCTGATTATTCTTATCCACATATTTAATGCCAAATGCATCTGGGAATCCACTTCCGAAGAAATGGCTGGTCGCGGACTGTAGTGCTTTTCCATCATGCATCAGCGCTTCGATTGTGTAGGTATCCTGTGCACCTGCAAATTTTTCATGTTCCGCTTTTCTTCCTGCTACGAAAGGCATTGCCAACGTCTCAGCATAGCAGTCTTTATATACCTGCCACATCTGGATGGTTCTTTCTTCAGCTTCCTCATAAGTTGCATGAAGAGTATGGCCTTCCTGCCACAGGAATTCTCTTGAACGTAAAAACGGTCTTGTTGTCTTTTCCCAACGAAGAACAGAATTCCACTGATTCCATACCTTTGGTAAATCTCTATAAGAACGAACTGTCTTAGCCCACAAATCACAGAACAACGTCTCAGATGTAGGACGAATACACATTCTTTCCTGCAATCTTTCCATACCGCCATGAGTTACCCAGGCAACTTCCGGTGCAAATCCTTCGATATGTTCAGCCTCTTTTTCCAGCAAACTTTCCGGAATCAAGGTTGGCAGATATACATTTTCCACACCTGTCTCTTTAAAACGTCTGTCCAGATCTGCCTGAATCAGTTCCCAGATCGCATAACCATTTGGCAGATAATTCAAGCATCCTTTCACGCTTGAATAATCACACAGCTGTGCTTCACGAACAACATCTGTGTACCATTGTGCAAAATTTTCATCACGTGGTGTGATATTTTTTACTAATTTTTCCTTTGCCATGTTTCTCTTCTCCTTTTCTTTTCTAGCAGGGCCCTTGCCCCACGATAATTTTAGCCGGGAACCAATCTGCTCTTTGTCAAATGTTTTGACTTTAAATAAAACAAAAAACACCGGGCTTCTCGTTCCCATCAAAGGGACCGAAAAGCTCGGCGGTACCACCCTAGTTAACTGCGACCCTCTCGCAGCTCTCTCTCGTCACCATTAACGCTAGTGTCACGCTGTACTTTCATACAGGGGCTCCAAGGTAGGTTCATTACTTATCAATACAAGAATCTTTCAGCCAAAGGATTCCCTCTCTGTAGAATTGCATCCGTAATTACTATTCCTCTTCTTCACCCATCCTGCCTTCTGCAACCATCATTGCCAGCAGGTTATTCAATTAAACGTAATTTTAATCCATTGTTTTTTATTTGTCAAGACAAAACATGCCACTATCGAATCAAAATATACACAAAAAACGCCAGATAGGCAAGCAAAAACAAAGCTCCCTCTGTTCTTCGAATCTCTCGCTTGCTGATTGCCGAAAAATAAACGATCAAACTTGCTACAATTAACAAGACGGTATCATAAACCGCTGTAACATCCAATGTAATCGGTGTGATCACAGAAGATATTCCTAAAATCAGCAATATATTAAATATATTCGAGCCAACCACATTTCCCACTGCAAGATCATTTTCGCCTTTTCCTGCCGCAACCATAGAAGTCACTAATTCCGGCAGAGAGGTTCCAAGGGCCACAATTGTCAAGCCAATAAAGGTCTGACTAAGCCCGAATGTTTCAGCAATATTACAAGCACTGTCTACAACCAGATCGCCACCCAGCGCAATCCCAGCAAGCCCTCCGATTATATATAATGCACTTTTCATCGGACTCATCACTTTATAATCCTCTTCCACTTCAGACACTTCATTTCTTGATGCAAGAGCATCTCTTACCGTCGCATAGAGAAATACAGCAAATAATATCAGAAATAAAAGTCCGCCCCATCTTCCAAGGACAAAAGTCCCTTCTCCGCTTAAAACTTTTGCAATGGAAAAATCCGAATCTAGCAAAAGCAAAATTACCGCGATAAAGATTGAGAAAGGAAATTCTTTCTTTAGCAAAGACCATTTTGCCTGCACTGGATTCACTAACGCGCAACAGCCAAGCACTACCAGAAGATTGAATATATTTGACCCCAAAACATTACTAACCGCCAGATCATTACTCCCCTGTATTGCTGCCGTGACGCTGACCGATAGTTCCGGCATACTGGTTCCAAAAGCCACAACAGTAAGTCCAATAATAATCGTTGGAACTTTCAGTATTTTTGCAACGCTCGAACTTCCATCCACAAAAAAATCCGCGCCCTTAATCAGCAGAACAAACCCTACTATCAACAATATATAATCCATAACATTCTTCCTCGTTTCATTTGCATATTCTTTCACACTATGGTTAAATGATAAGAGCGAAAAGAATCAAAGTCAAGGAGAATTATATATGGCAGCAAATACTCTGGAAATATTATACGAAGATTCCCATATCCTTGTATGCGTAAAACCCCACGGAATCGCAACTCAAAGCAAACGAATCGGCAGTCCCGATATGGTAAATTTATTAAAAAATCACATATATCAATCCAATCCTTCCCAAGGAGAACCCTACCTCGCAGTAATTCACCGCTTAGACCAGCCAGTTAAAGGAATTCTTGTATTTGCCAAGACTCCATTTGCCGCAAAAGAACTAAACAAACAACTCACTTCCCAGGGATTTGGCAAATATTATCGTGCCCTTGTCGACGGATGCCCCCCTCAAGATGAAGGCAAGCTAGAAAATTACATGATAAAAGATACAAAAACCAACACCGCCAAAATTTGCACCGCCAACACAAAAGGGGCAAAAATTGCCAGACTCTCCTACAAAATCATCCAAAAGGGACAGGGTTATTTTAATTGGGGACGGGGGAATTTTAATTTTACTCCGTCCCAAACTGAACTTGACATCCATCTGGATACCGGCCGCCATCACCAGATTCGTGTACAATTAGCCAATATCGGCTGTCCTATCATCGGGGACACCAAGTATAATCCCCATTGCAGCGAACGGAACGAATGGCAAGAAATCTGTCTGTGTGCCTATAAACTAGAATTTCAGCATCCTAAAACACACAAACTCCTACATTTTGAATTATAAAAAGGGACAGGGTTATTTTAATTTGGGACGGAGGAAATCTCAATTTCCCCCGTCCCAAATTCATCAAAAAAGAAGAGGGAGCACTCCCTCTTCTTTTATCCTTCTTATTCCTCAGCTGGTTCTTCTTTTAATGCCTCTTCATATTTTTCAAGAATAATGTTCTGAATGCGTTCTCTTGTTCCTGAATTAATCGGATGTGCAATATCCCGATACTCACCGTCCAAAGCCTTCTTACTTGGCATAGCAATAAAGAGTCCTTTTTCGCCCTCAATAACTTTGATATCATGTACTACAAATTCTTCATCCATAGTAATTGAAACCACTGCTTTTAATTTTCCCTCTTTTGCTACTTTACGCACGCGTACATCTGTGATTTGCATTTTTCTTCTAGCCCCTTTCTTCCAAGCCGTTGCACTATAGTGCATACCTCTCGTTCTTTTCCACAACTACCTTCACACCATTTTCCCCAACATGACGTGTATTTGCTCTGATCGTGTCGCGGCTCTCTACAATACAGTTCTCAATATATGTATTATCACCGAGATAGACGTCGTTCAGGATAATTGAATTCTTGATGACACAATTATTTCCGACAAACGTCTTCTTGAAAAGGATAGAATTCTCTACCGTACCGTTGATGATACTTCCGCTCGCCACAAGACTGTTCTTAACCACCGCACCAGGATTATATTTCGCTGGCGGCAGGTCGCTCACTTTTGAGTAGATCTCCGGACGCTCTTTGAAGAAATAATTTCTTACTTCCGGTTTCAGGAAATCCATGTTCGTCCGATAATAAGCATCCACTGTTGATATGTTGCTCCAGTAATCTTTTATCTTATAACCATATATTTTTTTCAGATTCTTATATCTGATCAAAATATCAGTTACAAAATCAAATCTGTCTTCTTCTGCGCAATGCTCAATCAATTCTATCAACAGTCTTCTTCTGATCACATAGATTCCCGTTGATATGGTATTCGAAGTTGCGACCATCGGCTTCTCTTCAAATTCCAAAACGCGCATATCTTCATCCATTTTCAGCGTTCCAAAACGGCTGGCATCCTCATCCGGCCCCAAATCCTTACAAACCACCGTAATGTCGGCCCGCTTATTGATATGGTATTCTAACACCTTGTTATAATCCATTTTATATACAGCATCTCCAGACGTAATGATCACATACGGCTCATGACATCTTTTCAGGAAATCCAGATTCTGATAAATCGCATCAGCAGTTCCACGATACCAGTATCCATTATCTGCTGTGATCGTAGGGGTAAATACATACAGCCCCCCTTGCTTTCTTCCAAAATCCCACCATTTTGATGAATTCAGGTGTTCATTCAATGAACGCGCATTATACTGAGTCAGCACCGCTACTTTTTGTATATGCGAATTAGACATATTACTCAAAGCAAAATCAATCGCACGATAACTTCCTGCTATCGGCATTGCTGCACTTGCTCTCTTCTGAGTCAGTTCACGCATCTTGTTGTTACTTCCGCCTGCTAAAATAATTCCTACTGCTCTCATGCTCGTTCACCTGCCTTTATTAATGTCTCTCCACCTTCCAGTATTCCATTCGGATAGTCTTCTCTTGTCGTAACACCACTAATCGCAGTATTCTTTCCAATCTGAACTCCATCCGGAACCACGGAATTCTCACCAATTGTTACAAGGCCAAATGAATAAATCGCCGGCTTGAGTTTGTTCGGTACATCACTGCCAATTCCCAATGTAACATTCTCACCAATCTCGCAGTTCTCTGCGATAATCGACTTATCAATGACACATCCTTTCTTGATCTTCGTATCTTTCATAATGATAGAATCTCTGACAACGGCACCATCTTCTATGGTTACGCCCGAACCAATGACACAGTTACGTACTTCACCGCCAATCTCAGAACCATTTCCAATCAGACTTCTTTCAATCACTGCCTGTCCGGAAATATACTGTGGTGGAAGGATCTCACTGTTCGTATATATCTTCCAGAATTCTTCATAAAGATTGAACTCCGGAATAATATCAATCAATTCCATATTGGCTTCCCAATAAGATCCTAACGTTCCAACATCTTTCCAATATCCGTTGTATTCGTATGCAAACAACCGCTGTCCCTTATTATGACAATACGGAATAATATGCTTACCGAAATCACATCCTGGCTCGTCCTTTAACGCGAGCAACGCTTCTTTTAATACTGGCCAACTAAAAATATAAATACCCATAGATGCCAGATTGCTCTTTGGCTGCGGTGGCTTCTCCTGGAATTCTGATATCTTACCGTCACCGTCCGCGATCACAATACCAAATCTGCTTGCCTCTTCCAATGGTACAGGCATTGCAGCGATAGTCACGTCTGCATGATTCTCCTTATGATAATCCAGCATAACCTCATAATCCATCTTATAAATATGGTCACCTGACAGAATTAATACATAGTCCGGATTAAAGGTCTCCATATAATCCAAATTCTGGTATATCGCATTCGCCGTACCGGTATACCATTCGCTGTTGCTGCTCTTCTCATAAGGAGGTAGAATCGTAACTCCTCCAAAATTACGATCCAAATCCCATGGAATTCCAATTCCAATATGTGTGTTCAATCGTAATGGCTGATATTGCGTTAGCACTCCGACCGTATCAATTCCTGAGTTTATGCAGTTGCTGAGCGGGAAGTCAATAATTCTATATTTTCCTCCAAAAGCAACAGCCGGCTTCGCAACTTTTGCTGTAAGAACCCCTAAGCGGCTTCCTTGTCCTCCTGCCAGCAGCATTGCTATCATCTCTTTTTTTCTCATGTCATCACCCCTTCTCAGTAATCTTGTCGTTCACATTATACCACAGTTTCTTTTAGTAGTGAACAAATTTTACAAAAAAAATGAATTTTTCGTGAACATTTTATTAAAATATCACAAATATTTACGACTTGGTTTTTTTCTCATATATGTATATAATAATATGGATAGAGAAATACTTTTATGACTATTTTTTTATAAAAATAGAACATTCATGAAAAAGGAAGGTATCTTATGTATAAAATTAATTTTCATCAGCCTGCACACGTACATTTTATCGGAATCGGCGGTATCAGCATGAGCGGTCTTGCCGAGATTCTCTTAAAAGAGGGCTTTACCATATCTGGATCTGACAACAAAGAATCTGCCTTGACAGACCACCTGTCCAAGCTGGGCGCCAACATTTTTTACGGACAGAAAGCATCCAACATCATCCCGGGAATTGATGTTGTTGTCTACACCGCCGCAATTCATGAAGATAATGAAGAATTTCAGGCTGCCGTACAACAAGGACTTCCTATGTTAAGCAGAGCAGAGCTTCTCGGGCAGTTGATGACCAACTATGACGTTCCGATCGCCGTATCGGGAACACATGGCAAGACAACAACGACATCTATGCTTTCTCATATTCTGCTTGCTGGCGAGATGGATCCTACCATTTCAGTCGGAGGAATTTTAAAGGCAATTGGCGGTAATATCCGCGTAGGAGATTCTGGATTATTTGTAACAGAAGCATGCGAATATACCAACAGCTTTCTTCACTTTTTCCCGAAGATCGGTATCATTTTGAACATTGATGAAGATCATTTAGATTTCTTTAAAGATCTGGCTGATATCCGCAATTCTTTCCGTAAATTTGCTGAACTCCTGCCAGAAGACGGGACCTTAATCATCAATGGCAATATTCCAGACCTGGGAGAGATCATTGATGGCCTGAAATGCAGGGTTCTTGTATATGGAAATGACAGTTCCATGGATTACAGTGCTACCAACATCTCCCATAATAACTTAGGTGAGGCATCTTTTGATCTGGTAAAATCTGGAACATTTGTTGACAGGATTTCCCTTTCCGTCAATGGTGACCACAATGTATCTAACGCATTGGCCTCAATAGTTGCCGCTGATCTTCTGGATATCCCTGTGGAAACCATGAAAAAAGGACTGAAAGAATTCCATGGAACTAACCGTCGATTTGAACACAAAGGTGATATAAACGGAATTACAATTATTGATGATTACGCACATCATCCAACAGAGATCAACGCGTCCCTGACGGCTGCAAAGAATTATCCTCACAGAGAGATCTGGTGCATTTTCCAGCCACATACTTATACCAGAACCAAGGCTTTATTCCCTGAGTTTGTGGAAGCATTATCGCATACCGATCATATCATCCTTGCCGACATCTATGCCGCAAGAGAGACAGACACCCTGGGAATATCTTCCAAGGATATTGCCGATGCATTAATCGAAAATGGACGTGACGCTTATTATTTCCCATCATTTAAAGAGATTGAAGATTTCTGTATGGAAAAATGTCAAAAAGGAGACTTGTTGATAACTATGGGAGCGGGAGACGTTGTAAATATTGGCGAAGACCTTTTGAAACGCTAGTTATCCACATTTTCCACAGATTTTTATCCACAAAAAACTTGATTTTTGGGTCAGAAATTTCTTTTGTCCCTGTCTTTCTGGTGCTATAATATCTCTACGATATTTCTAAAAATGTGTATGGAACCAACGAGGAGGACTGGCGTAAGAATTATGAAGAAATTGACCCTTACTAATTATGCACAGGGAAATACTACTGTGCTGGAGAATGAATTTATAGACCGTTATATGATCAAGGCAAACGGCGAATATGTAAAAGTATATCTTCTTCTTTTGCGCCATTTGAATGAAGCTTCTGGAATGCTGTCCATCTCTGAGATTGCTGATATCCTGGAATGTACAGAAAAGGATGTACTGCGCGCACTGAAGTACTGGAAGAATCAAGGACTTTTGGACTACTGTGACCATACCGAAGAGCATAATGCAGATACTGGCAGAAGCAAGGCAGAGACATCAGAGACATCTGCTCATTCTGCTGCAGCCACTATGACTGTTTCCGACACAGGAGCTGTCTCCGACAATGATTCTGCCGCTGTGCCTAACATACAGCAATACAGAAGTCGCAAGGAACGTAAGGAATTCAAAGAGCTTCTTTTCGTTGCCGAACAGTATCTCGGTAAGACTTTGTCTGCTGTTGATATTGATACCATTACATACTTTTTTGATACTCTGCATATGTCTGCAGAATTAATTGAGTATTTAATTGAATACTGTGTGGAAAATGGTCATAAAAGCATGCATTATATCCAAAAAGTTGCTTTATCCTGGAACGAGCAGAAGATCACGACCGTTTCCGATGCAAAAGCAAGCACCGTAGCGTATAACAAGAACTGTTATTCTGTCTTGAACGCATATGGAATCAAGGGACGTGCACCTGCTGCTTCAGAGATTACTTATATCAAAAAATGGAATGAAGAATACGGATTCACTTTGGACATTATTCTGGAAGCATGCAACCGCACGATGAATACGATTCATCAGCCTAACTTTGAATATACAGATACCATTTTAAAGAATTGGCGAAGCAAGAATGTACATTATCTAAAAGATATCGAGGCACTGGATGCCGATTATCTAAAATCAAAAGAGCAGAAGACAGCTCAGGCCACAAAACCAGACAAGCATATAAAGACGACAAAGTTCAACAATTTCGATGGTCGCTCATACGATATGAACGATTTAGAGCGCAAGTTAGTTCAGCAATAAATACATAACGCAAGGAGATTTTCCCCGGCATGGCACTTTCCAATTCTCAGTACGATCAATTGATGCGTACTTATGAACAAAAACAACTGGATAATGAACATCAACTCAGGGAACACTACAGGCAGGCATATTCTTTCATTCCAGAGTTAGAAGAGCTGGATCAATCTATCTCTGCCATGAGTGTTCAAAAAGCACGCCGACTCCTTGCCGGAGACAGTCAGGCATTGTCTTCTTTAAAAGAGGATTTGAATTTCCTGATTGCACAGAAAAAGCGGCTTCTTCAATCCCATGGATTGCCGGCAGATTATCTGGAGCTCCATTACAACTGTCCTGACTGTCAGGACACAGGTTATATTGGAACTGAAAAATGCCATTGTTTCAAGCAGGCAATCGTGGAGCTTCTATATACACAATCCAATTTACAGGAAGTCCTGGATAAAGAGAACTTTTCTACCTGTTCTCTAAGTTATTATTCCAACAACCACATAGATCCTCTTACAGGAAGATCTTCGTTGGAATCCATGCAGACCGCATTAAAGGTATGTCATGATTTCGTAGATACATTTTCCGATGAATTTCACAATATTCTATTATATGGCGACACCGGGGTCGGCAAAACCTTCCTCTCCCACTGCATTGCCAAGGAATTGATGGATACTTCCTTTTCTGTTGTATACTTTACTGCAGCTCAATTATTTGATATCCTGGCAAAGAACACATTTGGTAAAAAAGAGGAACAGAATTTGCAGGCTCAAGAACTGATCTACGATTGTGATCTTCTGATTATTGATGATTTGGGAACCGAGTTTTCCAATACATTCACGGTATCACAATTGTTCAGCTGTCTGAACGAACGTATATTAAGACAGAAATCTACTATTATCTCTACCAACCTCGCGTTGGAAGATATAAAATCAATCTATTCAGAGCGGACTTTTTCCCGGATCAGCAGTAATTATACGATTCTGAGGCTGACTGGTGACGATATCCGCATCCAAAAAAAATTATTAAACCTGGGAGGTACAAATGATGTTACGCCGTAATGATCGCATTCTAGAAAACATACCTGTCGGAGCACTTGGAATTATTGCTCTCGACGGTTGCACCGAGATGGGCAATAGGGTGAACGATTATCTTGTAAAATGGAGAAAGGAAGATGGCTCTGCCTATAAAGACGATGTTGTCTTCAACGGTTATGAACGAGATACCTATCTTATTGATGCAAAAGTTCCACGATTTGGATCCGGCGAAGCCAAAGGTATTATCAATGAATCTATCCGTGGAAAAGACTTATATCTTATGGTTGATGTCTGCAATTATAGTCTGACCTACTCTTTGACCGGTCACACCAACCGCATGTCTCCGGATGATCATTACCAGAATCTGAAGCGTGTAATTGCTGCAGTTGGAGGAAAAGCTCGACGTCTGAATGTCATCATGCCTTTCTTATATGAGAGCCGTCAGCACAAAAGAAGCAATCGGGAATCTCTGGATTGTGCACTTGCACTTCAAGAACTTGTCCGTATGGGTGTCGACAATATCATTACATTTGATGCTCATGACCCAAGAGTTCAGAATGCAATTCCACTGAATGGATTCGAAACGGTGCGCCCGACTTATCAGTTCGTCAAGGGTCTTCTTCGCCGTTTTAAAGATCTGCAGATTGACAGCGAACATATGATGGCAATCAGTCCTGATGAAGGTGCTACCGGACGTGCGATCTACCTTGCAAACGTATTGAATCTTGATATGGGTATGTTCTATAAACGACGTGATTACACCAAGATCGTCGATGGACGCAACCCAATTGTTGCTCATGAATTTTTAGGTTCTTCTGTCGAAGGCAAAGATGTCATTATTCTGGATGATATGATTTCTTCTGGAGACAGTATCCTGGATGTTGCCCGTCAATTGAAACAGCGCAAAGCCAAACGAATCTTTGCTGCCGCAACATTCGGTCTGTTCACAAACGGACTCGACAAATTCGACAAAGCATATGAAGAAGGGACTATCGATGCAATTCTTACCACCAACTTAATCTATCAGACACCGGAATTGTTGGATCGTCCTTATTATATCAACTGTGATATGAGTAAATATATTGCACTCATGATCGATACATTGAATCATGATGGATCTATCAGCAGTATCTTGAACCCAGTAGATCGTATCCATAACGTTGTGGATAAATATAACAGAGGAGAGGAAATCTAACCAGATTTCCTCTCCTTTTATATTTATATGATCTCCTCATGATAGGCGATATTCAGTTCTTCCAATAGTTGTTTTTCTCTCTTCTGGCAGGTAAAGATCAGGACTTGTTTCTTATGAATGCTCAGCCATTGCATCACTTTTTTTAATCGATTTTCATCATAATATGCAAACGTATCATCCAGAATCACCGGATAATCTTCCTCAAACAATAGCTCGCCTGCTGCAAGGCGAAGGACAAGATATATCTGTTCTATCGTCCCCCTGCTCAACTGCTCCATTGGAACTTTTCTTCCTTCTGCCATAACACTCATATGCAGATTCTCTTCAATAAAAAGTCTGGTGTATTTTCCATCCGTAATATATTCCAGGATCTCCGATGCCTTCCCATCCAGCATCGTCTTCAACTGTTGCTGCAATTTTGCAGACAGATTATTCAGCTGATCCATAGCCAACTGGAGGGCTCTGCGCTTTCTGTCATATTCTCGGTAATCCTCACTGACTTCATCTAATTCTGTCAATTGTTCTTGTAAATTACTGTATTGAACCTGCTTTTCTCTCAATTCCTCTTCCACATGTGATTTTTCCCAGACAAGTCTGTCTAACGGAATCTTCTCTTCTTCTGGTGTAATCTCTTCCAGCAAAATCTCAGGTGCCGTTTTTTCCTGCTTTTTCCCCACTTTCATCCGATTCCAGGTGTATAATCCACAAGCAAGAAAAATTACAATTGCGACCAGATAATTCCATGGTTTTGCGATCAACGCAAAAGCAAGTATCACAAACACAGCAAACAGCAAAAGTTCAACCGGGTGAATTCTCCATTTTGCCGGCCTAAGTTCATCAATCTTTCGCCGATTCTCTTCCTGATCCTTCTCCTTTTCCTGGCGATGTTCTAATTCTCCTGTAATACGTTCACACTCTTCTTCCAGGTGATGGATATCTCTCCATACATAAGAAGCTTCCTGTTCCATCCGTTCCCTTTTTTGCTGCTTTTTCATAAGATAATTCTTCTCATCACGCTCGAGAAGCTTCTTTTTCTCTTGAAGAGACTGCAATGCTCGACCTAGATCAAGTTCACTATTTCCCGTTGCATAATAATTTGTCGCATAGTTCTTTAATTCTATTCCCAGAGACTGACCGGTCTCTATCTTTAACTGACCGATAAATACCGTATTCTCATAATTTCCGGCATTCAGCCCTCCCAATAATACATCCAGATCTCCATCCGTAACCGACAATTCTTCTCCGTCATCTTCACAGATTAATTCTGCCTTTTTTGAGTACTTGTCAAAATTCCTATCAAGTCGAAAGGTCTTTTGCCCTACTTGAAATCTCAATGAGCCAGCGTAATAATTCGGATTCTCCCACGGCTCATAGATACTGTATGTATCATAAACAGACGCTCTTCCACGGCCTCGTTCCATTCCAAAAAACATCCCTTTGATAAAGGTATGGATCGTAGATTTGCCGGATTCATTTTCGCCATACATAAGGTTCATACCTTCTTTTAATTGTATGGACTTGTCTGTAAATTTTCCAAAATTCTTTAATCTCAATTCCTGAATTATCATATCTAGCCTCTTCTCGTTTCCATCAGTGCCTGCACACCTTCACATAATGCCATATATTCTATGCTGTCTTCCTCATAATCTTTCAGGCTTTTAATATATTGTCCAAGAAGATTATCCTGGTTCTGGTCCATAAGCTTTTCAAATTCATATGCCGGTCTGGTCTCATCTGTCAGCTCTATGATATTTCCATAAGTGTCCATATCCTCCAAATCAAAGATGATATCTGGATCCCGAAACCCTGTTACGACCACTTTATATATATTCTGTATGCCTCGTTCCTGAATCTGAGATGCAATCTGCATTCTCAGTTCATTCCCCGTCATTTTTTTATGAACCTGCACCTCCAGATGAATGTACTCTCTGGACGCCATTGGTACAAACCTTATCTGACATCCTTGTTCCGACATCTGCCCTGACACATAACCGTGTGGGCCGGTATCGTTCTTGTCAATTGGCTCCAAGGCTCCTGCATATACCATTCGATCCGCAACGATCACTTGTGGTTTATGAATATGACCTAATGCCACATAATCATACCCAAGAGACATCACCTGATTCTTCTGAATCGGAATGTGCTTCTCATCTCCGCCATGTGCCAGCAATATCTCATACTTTTGCTTTTTCTCAGGACAGGCGTGATCGTATCGTCCTTCTGGGATTTCTTTCGTATGATAACTGCATCCATACACTGCCAGCGACAATTCCGGTATCTCGACACTGGTAACTTCTTCGGTTAAAATCATATGAACATTTTCTGCCCACTGAAAACTTCTATAATAAGAATCTTTCTTAACATAATCATGATTTCCTGCAATCAGTACAACTTGAGTATTTTCTAATAAACCAAAAAGATAATTTACTTCTTTTAATTCTCGCAACAATGGCTGTCGATGAAACAGATCTCCCGCAATCAGAAGAAGATCTACAGTTTCTTCATTACATACCTCAATAATCCTTCTCAGACTATTCCATATTTCCTTTGTTCTCTTTGCGCTGTATGCGTTTCCTGCGTCCGGTCTTGCCCCTAAATGTACGTCTGCGATGTGTATGAATTTCATCTGCTGCTCCCTCTTCCTTCTCTGTCTTTGATGGCAAAGTTACAATAAACTGTGTCCTCAGATCATCACTTTTCGCACGGATCAGCCCACCATGCAACTCTACGATTTGTTTTGCAATGGCCAGTCCCAGCCCTGCACCGCCGGTTCCACTGGATCTGGAACCATCCACCCGGTAAAATTTCTCAAATATCGTCTGGAGCATTGCTCCCGGAATCTTATCGCCCTGATTGGTAAAAATAATCTCTACATCTCCCTTTTTCATCTGGGCTTCTATCCGAATCACCGTGTTTGCATAACAATATGCGATTGCATTTCTTAATATATTGTCAAATACTCTGGCAAGTTTATCCGGATCACCGTATACCATCAGATTCTCTTCAACGTTAACCTCACAGGATAATTTCTTCTCCTGCAAAACACCATATAATTCATCTGCCAGTTGTTCCAGCATAAAAGACAGATTGATCTCTACCGGCTCCAGCTCAATATTCTGAAGATTATAACGGGTAATATCAAAAAATTCATTGATCAGCTCCCCAAGGCGGAGAGATTTTTCCATGGCAATATGGGTATATTTGATTCGCTCTTCTTCCGGCATATCCGGGTGACTGTCCAGCATGCTGAGATAAGCAACGATCGATGTAAGCGGCGTCTTCAAATCATGTGCCAGGAAAAGTACCAGATCATTTTTCTTCTTCTCACTCTCCTCCGCCTCTAATTCCTGCCTCTTCAAAGTTGCCTTAATCTCATTCAGACGAATTTCAATTGGTTTTAATTCCGTAATCAGATGAATCGGCTCCGTAGATTCTGACACAATATTTTCAATTCCATATCCAATCTGATCCAGGTACCTGGTCATCTTAGAAAGTGCCACATAGAAAAATAGCGCAAAAAGTAACAGGAAACCAACAATCATAAAGAACATCTTGTTGTCCCCGATTAATTTCCAGTACAGGTCTTTCGCCTGACTTTCATTCATATTGAACGCCATCATACAATTGACAAATATTTTGGCAAAACTGTCATTATAAATACCGTCGATCACGTAATTCAGCAAAAATCCGCCGACCAGAACCGTCACTGCCGTGACAAATACCGTCTGGAGCAATATACTGACCTTTAACTTACGATAGTTATTCTTCAACCTTATAACCTACTCCCCAAACTGTCTTGATAAAATCTGATTTCCCGGTCGGTGCACTCATCTTCTCCCGCAGATGACGGATATGCACCATCACCGTATTGTTACTGTTCTTATAATATTTTTCATGCCATACTTTTTCAAACAATTCCTCCGAACTGATGACCTTTCCCCGATTCTCGCAGAGAAGCCAAAGGATATCAAATTCAATCGGAGTTAACGTCAGAGGGACCTCATTGTAAACGCATTCATGAGACGTTCGGTTCAAAACAAGTCCTCCAAAATCAATGACATCTCCTTCGTCTTTTCCCCCATCATTATATTGCGTATATCGACGAATCTGCGCTTTTACACGTGCCACCAACTCCAAAGGATTGAACGGCTTCGGAATATAGTCGTCCGCCCCCAGCGTAAGACCCGTAATCTTATCCATATACTCCGTCTTCGCCGTCAGCATGATCACCGGGAAAGTATACTTCTCCCGAATCATCTTAAGAATCTGAAAACCATCAATATCCGGAAGCATAATATCCAGAATTGCCAGATCAATCTTCCTGCTTTTAATACAATCCAACGCATCCTGACCAGTATAGAACTTGTACACATTATACTGATCATTCTGGAGATACAGTTCTACAACATCCGCAATTTCCTTCTCGTCATCAACAACTAAAATATTCATACTAGCCCTCCTTTGCCATTTGGGGACGGGGGTTTTTTCATTTTCCTCCGTCCCCAATTAAATTTACCGTGTCCCTTTTTTGAATCCCCCTGTCCCTTTTTGAATTCCACACATAATTTTCTACAATTCGCAGTTATTTACGGTTCTTGGGAATGGGATAACATCGCGGATATTGCTCATTCCTGTCAGATACATGACGCATCTTTCGAACCCAAGTCCAAATCCAGAATGTCTGGTGGAGCCGTATTTGCGAAGGTCAAGATAGAATTTGTAATCTTCTTCTTTTAATCCCAATTCGTTCATCCGGTTCAGAAGTTTATCGTAATCGTCTTCTCTCTGGCTTCCGCCGATGATCTCTCCGATGCCGGGAACCAGGCAATCTACTGCCGCCACAGTCTTGCCATCATCATTTTGCTTCATGTAGAAGGCCTTGATTTCTTTTGGATAGTCGGTCACAAATACCGGGCGTTTAAATACTTGCTCGGTCAGATAGCGTTCATGCTCAGTCTGGAGATCTGTCCCCCAGGAAACTTTGTATTCGAATTTATCGTTATTTTTCTCCAATATCTCAATCGCTTCTGTGTAGGTCACTCTTGCGAAATCGGAAGAAACTACATTGTGAAGACGATCCAATAAGCCTTTATCCACAAATGAATTGAAGAAATTCATCTCTTCCGGTGCTTCTTCCAGCACATAGTTGATAACATATTTTAACATTGCTTCTGCCAGCATCATGTTATCATCCAGATCTGCAAATGCCATCTCTGGCTCAATCATCCAGAACTCTGCCGCATGTCTTGTCGTATTAGAATTCTCTGCACGGAAGGTCGGACCGAATGTATAGATATTGCGGAAAGCCTGAGCATATGTCTCTCCATTTAACTGACCGCTTACCGTAAGGCTTGTCTCTTTGCCAAAGAAATCCTGAGAATAGTCGACTTTTCCATCCTCGGTCTTTGGAAGATTCTCCATATCCAGTGTTGTAACACGGAACATCTCTCCTGCACCTTCACAGTCACTTCCGGTGATAAGCGGTGTATTTACATACACGAATCCTCTCTCCTGGAAAAACTTATGAATTGCATAGGCTGTCAGAGAGCGCACACGGAATACTGCCTGGAAAGTATTAGTCCTTGGTCTTAAGTGTGAAATTGTTCTAAGATATTCAAAGCTGTGACGCTTCTTCTGCAGCGGGTAATCCGGCGCAGATGCACCTTCTACCTCTACAGTATCGGCCTGAATCTCAAAAGGCTGCTTTGCCTGCGGTGTTGCCACCAATGTTCCTGTAACAATCAATGCTGCTCCCACATTTAACTTGGAGATCTCAGCAAAGTTATCCATCTTATCATGGTAAACAATCTGCAAAGGTTCAAAAAATGTTCCATCATTTAATACAATGAATCCAAAAGTCTTGGAATCCCGGATACTGCGCACCCATCCCCCAACAGTAATCTTCTGATCCAGATACTTTTCTTTTTCCTTATA
Organism: Bariatricus sp. SGI.161; assembly: GCF_050313695.1. Classification (NCBI taxonomy): domain Bacteria; kingdom Bacillati; phylum Bacillota; class Clostridia; order Lachnospirales; family Lachnospiraceae; genus Bariatricus; species Bariatricus sp. SGI.161. The sequence continues at coordinate 103,947 of NZ_JBNPLX010000004.1, read as the reverse complement.
TAGTTCCTTAATCGTAATCAAATCCATACCAATTTACTCCTTTTTGTGATTGCTTGCGTTTGACGCTTTGGAGTTATTATAACATAATAATGGATGTTTTAAAAGGCAGAAGACAATTTCAGACATGATAGAGAATCTATTTACTGATTCATCAAACGGACTTGCATTTCCACTCACACTATGCTATACTCTCTATCGCAACAAAGCCCATCAAAACCAAGGTCTATCGGGCTTGCCGCCGCTTCCCGGCGGTACTCAGATACCTGCGGTACCTGAGTCTCGCGGCATTCGCCAGATGGACATGCAAGTATGTCCGCATGGCTCATTGCTTCGCGGAAAATGTGCCGAGTGTTCGAGACCTTCCACTCGTAAAACAAAACTAAAGGAGAATTTCATATGAGAAACAAAAACATCAACTTTCTGACCCAGGCGGCCATGATCGCTGCCATCTACGTGGTGCTGACCTATGTATTCGCACCATTTTCTTTCGGAGAAGTACAGGTGAGAATTGCAGAAGCCCTTACGATCCTTCCGGTATTCACACCAGCCGCTATTCCCGGCTTATTCGTAGGATGCCTGATTGGGAACATTCTGGGCGGCGCGATCCTTCCAGACATCATCTTCGGAAGTCTTGCGACCTTAATCGGCGCATTTTTCACTTACCAGTTGCGAGACAAGAATAAGTTTCTGGCACCGTTGCCTCCAATTGCAGCAAATACAATTGTCGTACCTTTTGTGCTGCGCTATGGTTATGGTGTTGCACTGCCGATTCCATTTATGATGCTTACCGTTGGAGTCGGGGAAGTATTATCCTGCGGTGTACTTGGTATGGTATTGTATTTTGCACTGAGAAAATATAAAAATATTGTATTCAGACCGATATCAAATTTATAAAATATCCTGAATATGCTACTCAGATAGTTTAAAAAGAACCATTTCAGCTTTTGCTAAAATGGTTCTTTTTATTTCTGATCTATTACACAAATGTATAGAATACTCCTAATCACCAGCATAGAGTACATAAACAGGAAACTGATTACAATAACTACTGAAGATTTTTGCAAAAGCAGTTCATTCAGCAAGATATATAACATTCAAACTGTGTAGCAGCTGTCCTTACAGAAATGAGTTCTATGAGACTCTCTCGAATATAGGTAGGCTGATGTACAGTTGGAATGGCAAATTTCGATCTGACAATATCCGAATTAAAGCCTGTCTTCTCTTCATTTGTAAGTACAGTAGAATCGCTCATCTCACTGCCCGCCGCAGAAATGATAAGAATTTCGTTTTCGCTTTGCAGACAGAAGCCTTTCCCATCCACACATCCCACATATCTACTTCCGGATTCGCAACACCAACTGCCACTGCCTTAGCAGTATCAATCATACTGCTGCCTCGCGTCACAGTCCTGTTTCAGATAAAATCACTGAATTAAATTCCTACATATCCTATCCAACGCCTCTTCTATATTTTTTCTTGGGCAGGCGACATTGAATCTTACGAATCCTTTCCCCGCCTCTCCGAAAAATTCACCTGGATTCACAAGCACCTTGCATTTTTCATGCAGGTATTCCTTTATCTTATCCTGTTGGAGAGTCGTATCGGAAAAATCCACCCATATCAAATAAGTTCCTTCTGGCTTACATACATGAAGAAACGGAAGTTTCTCATGAACTGTATTGACAAAATATTCTACATTTTCATCACTGTATTTATTTACTTCATCCAGCCAGTCCCGGGACTCATTATATGCACCTACAAGTGCAGCTTCTGCAAATGCACTGCATTCCGTCACATGATGTATCTGAAGAAGTTTTTGGAACTTTTCTCTGATTTCATCATCTTCTATAATACAGTTTGCCACGTGGATACTTGCCAGATTAAAAGGCTTGGACGGAGAGGTACACGAAATACATTTTACACCCATCTCACGGCAAATCGGCACAATCATTGTATGCTGTTGGCCCTTTCTGATAATATCACTGTGAATATCGTCGGAAATAATACAAATGTCATGTTTTGCGCAAATCTTTACAAGTTCCCTCAACTCCTCTTTCTTCCATACTCTTCCGGAAGGGTTATGTGGGTTACACAAAAGAAGTGCTTTTGTTTTTGGTGTGATTCGTTTCTCAAGATCTTCCATATCCATCGTATAATAGCCATTCACATTTCGAAGACGACTTTCTACCAACACTCGATTACTCTCATTAATAACTTTAAAAAATGGTCCGTATACCGGCGTCTGGATCAAGATTTCATCTCCTTCTTCCGTTACAGTCTGAAGTGCAAAAAACAGCCCTAATACTACATTTGGCACGAAACAGATCCATTCTTTTTTCACTTCATAATTGTGGCGTTCTTTCATAAAGCATCGCACTGCATCATAATATGTATCTGACAGGAACTGATAACCAAATGCCCCCTGGTCGGCAACTTTGACAAGTCGTTCTGTAATTGCAGGTGCAATCGCGAAATCCATATCTGCCACCCACATAGGGATTACATCCTGACCTACAAATGGTGCATCCCATTTATCACAATTTGTATTTCGTCTTTCGATTCCTTCTTCAAAATGATACATATCTTCTTCTCCTCTGTCCTTTCGGTTTTCGCATATACTGTGCGTACCTATATATCCAACTGCATGATTTCCGAATCGCAGCCATTATGAAATCTCGGGCAGCTCAGACAATCTGAGATTGGCGGTGCTTCATCCCTTGGTACAATTACAAAACCAAGCTTTTTATAAAATCCTGGTACCTTTGCATTTAGCATGACTCGAGATGCGCCCCACTCTTTTGCTTCTTCAATAACTCGTTCTACCAACATTCGTCCGAGCCCCTGGCCCTGATACTCTTTCTCGATCGCGACTGTCCGCACAACATATTCATCACACTGCTTTGCAAGTGCAGCCCCACCAATTCGCCTTACCTTTTTTCTGTCCCAAAGCTCAAAGCAGACAATCAGTCCCTCCGGTGCCGGATCTTCCGGCTTAAGTTCCAGTCCGGCCTCAATAAATAGCAGTACCATCTCATGATAATTCATAGATTTTATAATCTCATAATCATCATTTTTATGTTCTTCTCTTACCCTAAGTTTCAGAAACTGCTTTGTTCTTTCTTGTTTCGGGCACTCAAGCACCTGCGATGGCTTTCCATCTTCAACAATTTTTCCATCATCCATAAAGATGACCCGGTCTGCCACTTCTTTTGCAAATTGCATCTCATGCGTCACAATAAGCATTGTATAATGTGATTTTGCAAGCTTCCGTATAACCTCCAGTACCTCCTGCACCCATTCCGGATCAAGAGCGGAAGTCGGTTCATCAAAAAGCAACACATTTGGCTTTGTCGCCAGCGATCTTGCAATCGCCACTCTCTGTTGTTGTCCACCTGAAAGTGTGACCGGATATTGACGAAGCTTATCTGCCATTCCCACCTTTTCCAAATATTCGATCGCCACCTTTTCTGCTTCCTGTTTACCCATCTTCTGCGCCGACAGGAGTGGTTCCATGACATTATGCAATACATCCTTGTTTGCAAAGAGATTATAATTTTGAAAGATCATGGCAGAATGCTTGCGAAGTTCATGAATCTCTTTTTTAGATGCTTTTCCCGATTCAACTGTAATATCTCCAATCGTGATCGAACCTGCATCCGGTGTCTCGAGGTAATTCATACATCTGAGAAGTGTTGATTTCCCGGTTCCCGAAGAACCGATAATTGCTACAGCTTCTCCTTTTTTCACTTCCAGATCAATTCCCTTAAGAACTTCCAGAGTACCAAAACGTTTCTGTAAATTCTGAATCTTAATCATTACTCTTACTCCTTCATTCTTACCTCTTATACCCTGTTTCCAGACGCTTTTCCAATATGGCTTCTATTCGTTCTAAAAAAAGAATAATCACCCAGTACAAAAGCATCAGAACCATGTAAGCTTCAAAATAATTAAATGTAACTGAAGCCCGCAGATTGGCTGTTGCCGTAATCTCAATCACCCCAATTGTAAATGCCATAGAGGTGCCTTTCACAATATCTACCAGATTATTGAACAAAGACGGAACTGCAACTCTCGTTGCCTGTGGCAGCACGATACGAAACATCGTCTGCATCGGGGTCATTCCGTGTGCCAGTGCTGCCTCCTTTTGTCCATCGGAAACAGAAAGGAGCGCTCCTCGTACAACTTCCTTCATATAGGCAGCCGAATTCAATGTCAATCCTACTACGCATACATAAAATGCCGGTACATCCCGAAGTTCTGGTACAAATGTTGGTATACCAAAGTATAGTAAAAACAATTGTGGAATCAGTGGAGTTCCTCGAAAAAATGATACATATACTGCAAAAATCTGTCTCAATACCGGTATTTTAAAATAATCAATAACCGCAATCAGAACAGCTAAAATCAATGACGCCACAAAGGAAAGTACTGTCAAAGATAAAGTAACCGGAAGCACATGCAGCATTGCCCTTAACGCTGTTAATGAAAACTCTAAATCCACGTTGTTCCTCCCTGCATCTTATCCTTACTGTGCATCTTCTGGTTTTTCAGTGATATCCATCTCAAACCATTTCTCAGATAATTTCTTTAAGGTGCCATCTTCACGCATTTCCTGAATTGCTTTGGAAACAACTTTGCAAAGCTCTTCGCCACGTTCTGTCTTAGTAAACGGATATGCATTTGTCTCCAGGACATTTGTTCTTCCAAGGATTTTCAAGTTATCTACTTCTTTCACTGTTGTATTACAGGAAGTTTCAGCTCTTGGCCACAGATCACATCTTCCGAGAGCAACATCTTGTACAGACATACCATCATAATATGTTGGTGTCAATTCAATACCATATTCTTTATTAATTGCATCTACAATAATCTCATCACTTGTATTTGTCTCACAGGAAATTGTCATACCAGTTGCAAGATCATCCATGGACTGAAGCTTTTCATTATCAGCTGCTGCAAGAAGGCAATAAACATTGTAAGCATATGGTTCAGAAAATGTATATTTCTCTTTTCTTTCATCTGTAACGGAAATCTGTTCCCCTACCGTATCAATTCGATTATCATCCAGCATAACCCACATACCATCCCATTCCATGATCTGGTAGTCAATTTCATAACCAGTACGCTCTCCAATCTCCTGCCATATATCATAATCATAACCGGAAAGATTACCGTCTTCATCCGTCTGAATCCAGCCAGGTGTTGTAGCTTCACATGCAACATGGATTACTTTTTCTTCTTCAGAATTACTTCCTTCATCAGAAGACTCTTCACTTTTTTTACTACCGCATCCCACAGCCACTGCCATTATCATAGTAACACACAAAAGTACGCTTATTATTCTTTTTTTCATTCGTTCTTCCTCCTTATGTGATATCCAACGTTTTATCGTCAGAATTATAACACATAACCCGCAGAGACCAATAATTGTTATTTATCATATATATATTTATAGGATCTATAAGTAGCAGTTTATCCTATATACGTATTTCCACTTCCCTGGGTCATCTGATCCATTTCTTCATAAGTCACACTGGATCGTTCCCCGGTCTCCGGATCGACATAGATAACAACTGTATCCGTATATCCGATCAATATAACTGAATTTTCTGCATTCAACATGCCAATCACCGGCGATCCCTGGTTAATGATGTATAGTAATTCCTCTGTTGCACAGCCGGTCAGATCCAGATACCGGTCGTCATTCAGACTCTTCATAATATCTACCGGTGCTTCTTTCTGCTTTAACCGGTCGGCAATTCTCTGGATCACATCATCTTTGTCAGTGATTGTGTACTGCAGGTCCCTGTTTCCGCGCTCCCAGACATAATTTTGCGTGGCATCTACTACAACGCCACTGTAAGAATCAGCCAGCCGAATTGCTTCACCCGCCTTTTCACAACAGGCTTGCAGTTGTCCATACCCATATACATAATATTTATCTGCATGGGTTACATCCTCGAATTCAACGACTACCGGATCTTCCATTACAATCTGCTTTGGACGCAGTACCTTCGGCTCCTTATCTGAGATTCCATCTTCAAAGGTAAGCCGGACTTGTGTCTCCTTAAGATCTGTCACATACGATTCCAGATAGATATTGCTCTTTTCTTTTTCGGTATTATTCGTGATGTAATCTTGAGAGGTACTGGTATACGTATTTCCATCTTTTACTGCACGATTCAATGTCACCATATTATCTTTCAAATATGCATCCAACACATATGTGCCATCTGCCTGATAGGTCTTTACAATTTCGCTCTTGCTGTTCTGTATCTCTACTTTGTACATTGGAACCGTCATTTCTCCGGAAACCGTCTTACCTGTATCGGCAGTCTTGGCCACTCCATAGACAAAATCATTTTTTACAAAACCTAACGGGCGGATACATTCATCCGATTCGCATTCTGCCGTTCGTTCCTTGCCACTCTCGAGATTCTTGACAACCACCTTTGTCGCTGTGTTCAAATCTCCATTTTCCTGATAAGCGACCAGATGTCCATCTTCTGATACCACATACTGGTCCTCGTTCAAAGCTTCAACAAGCGCCGTATTCTCCTCCATCTCCACATCGAATTCATAGAGCGTACCTTCCACCATGATGTATAACATATTGCGGCTGGCGCTGTAATAGACAAGCTTGCTCATTTCATTTATGACGTTTTCATATGACTTATCGCTGGAGATAAATACTTTTTCTTCCACGGAGTTCTTCTCCATGTCATAATAATAGACGGCAATTCCAACTTCTCCCTCATGGCTTCCACGATTCATATAACCACATACCGCGAAGATTGTGTTCCCTATCTCATCCATTTCCAGAAGCTTAATCTCATGCTTTGTCACAAGATTACGTACATCGCTATTTTCAGCATCTGCAAAACTGAATACCTGAGACACTTCATCGGTATCTTTGTTGTAATTCCACAATTCATTTGCCACAACAAAAGACACAACAGAACCGTCATCATTTACCATATAAGAAATATTCTTTGGAGCTATTCCAAGCAAAACGCCTTTTTCATTCAACACTTGCTTTGTTGCGTCAAATATCTGTTCCATCGTTCTATCATAATTGAGCAGATAAGTTTTCTGTGCATCTGCAATATGGCGCACACGGAAGAATTCTTTGACCGCATAGATATCCGTCTCATTCTCTTCGCCTTTACATCTCACGCGATATTCCAACTGTACCGAGATAGAATTACTGTTAATCTCTTTAATATTCCAGCGTTCGCCTTTTTCAACTTCCGGCTCCAGGCTTCCCCAGGATACATGGTCATAATCGGAGTGAATGGTCACATGCTGAAAGCTGGTATTATCTCCCTCTTCGCTCGGTTCAATGGCTGCACCTACGCCGGCCCCCTCTACTTTTCCAAGGGCACTCTCGTGAAAATTCCGTATATAATCCAGACATTCCATAACAGACGCATCTGATGCATTTACAATCCTGGTGTAAAAATAAATGGTCTTATCTTCTGTATAGAGCGAGATCTCGAGGACACGTTCTTCATCCATTAACCCTTCATCGCTCAAATCTGCCGTGATGTTTTCTCCAGGATTCTTTACCTTTTCTTCCTTTAGCTTTTCTTCGCCATCCAATGTATAGATGGTATAAGAAGCACTGCTGATCTTATTGCCATATGCCTGAACGTTGATCTCCAGACGCTGATTTGTCACCGGCGTTATGGTATCCCTCATAGCTGGAATGTCCATCGCTTTTGCATACCCACTCAGCATATTCAACGCATAACCCTGGTAGGAAAATGAAACCTGTGGATAGGTTGCTGCTCCCATGTCAGCCGTCATGTTATCATTGCCTTTATTCGTATAATAGCTGAACCCTAACACAGCAATGATGAATACTATGATAAGGACTCCTGCTTCAATTAATCTATTTTTCCACTTCATTTACAAATCCCCTTCATGCTCTGGCACGATTCGCATCTTGTAATAACCGTCCCAACATCGGCTCAACGTGCAGATATTCTTCACACTTTTGAATAGCCTCTGTATTCTCCCCTTTTTTTCCGGTCTTCACTGCACGAATCAATATATTCTTCGGTGTATGCTCCATATCTATGAATTCCAGAATCTGAGCATCATAACCTTCCCTTTCCAGATATTCAGCACGCAATGCATCTGTCACCAGCGCAGCCATACGTTCCTTAATCAAGCCATATTTGAAAACCGGTTCCAGTACCTCATTCTTTATCTGGCGATTCAGCTCATGCTGACAGCATGGTACAGATAAGATTACTTTAGCATCCCAGCCGATAGCTTTGGCCAAGGCAAAATCTGTTGCCGTATCACTGGCATGAAGTGTTACCACCATATCCACCTTATCTACACCGGTATAGTCAGCGATATTTCCCTCCAAAAACACCAACTTCTCATAACCATATTTCTGGCTAAGCTCATTACAATGTCGGATAACATCCTTTTTAAGATCCAGTCCGATAATACGTATGTCATAATGCTTCAGCTCATGCAGATAATAATACATCGCAAATGTCAGGTAAGATTTGCCACATCCGAAATCCAGAATTGTAAGCTCCCTTCCCTTATCAAGCTCCGGCAAAATATCTTCAATAAACTCCAGAAAGCGATTGATCTGCCGGAATTTATCAAATCGGGAATGGACGACCTTTCCCTCCTGCGTCATGACCCCCAGATCCTGAAGGAACGGAACCGGAATACCTTCTTCCAAGACATAATGCTTCTTCCGATTATGGCTCATATCTACATCCTTTCTTTCACACTTCTGAGCCTTCTTCTTAATCGTCACCTTTCCCTTTTTGCTCACCAAAACCGTATACTGGTACTTCTGCGTCTCCATCTGCATCTGACGCATGTTCTCCATATGCCCCAGAATCAGTTCACACGCCTCCTGCGAATCTGCATTCCTGTGAAAAGCCTGATTATTCTGGAACAATTCAAGCTGAAATAGCAGATGCTCCTTCTGAAGCAAGGGGCGCACTTTAATCTTGACCGGGCCATCCTTTCGCCGCGGATTACTAAGCGTTGCCGTAATAAATTCTATATTTAGATTGTCCTGTAATAATTCTCTTAATTCATTCATAGTATTATTATTGTAATGTTTTTTCCTGACAAGCGCAAGTTTGGGACGGGGGTTTTTTCATTTTCCTCCGTCCCAAATTAAAATATCCCTGTCCCTTTTTACATTTGCCCTGTCCCTATTGGAAATGTTATGGTCACCCGGAACAGATCTCCGTCCAGATACAGTTCGAATTTGCCTCCTTGCATCTGGGTCAATGACTTGGCGATAGATAGTCCGAGGCCGCTGCCTTCTGTGCTTCGTGAGATATCTCCCCGAATGAATCGTTCGGTCAGCTCATCTGCCGAGATATTGAGCGGCTGCTGGGATATGTTTTTCAGACTGAATACTGCCGAATCATTTACTACTTTTAATTCTGCATATACACGGGTCCCTTCCATAGCGTATTTGGCGGCATTGTTGTAAATATTGGCCAATACTCTCCAGAGGCGTCTTCCGTCTGCCCGTATCACGACTTCTCTCTCTGGCAGGATCAACACTTCTTTTAACTCTCTGACCTTGAATTTTTCTTCAAATTCTCCGCTGGTCTGCTGAATCATCTCTACAAAATTAATATTCATATACTGTAGTGTAATATTGCCAGAACTTACTTTGGATGCCTCTACTACATCTTCTGTAAGGGTCTTAAGCCGTTGGGCTTTTGCCTCCAGGATCTCCAGATACCGCTGAATCTTCGGATCTTCAAAATTTTCCTTCTTTAACAAATCCACATAATTAATAATAGAAGTAAGCGGTGTCTTAATATCATGGGAAACATTGGTAATCAGATCTGTTTTGAGCCGTTCACTCTTCATACTTTCTTCCAGCGCCCGATCCAGGCCTTCTCCAATGGAGTTAATCTTTTCAGCAATGATCTTCTGATCTCCGTTCAATCCATTCAAAGGAATCTTATATTCTACTTCACCTTCCGCAATCTTAAGAATTCCTTCCTTAATTCTCTGCTTTCCGATAGCCTGTCTAACCATATAGACAAATGCAGCCAACTCTGCTCCTAGTATCAGCGCAGGCAACAGAAAAGTAATCCCCATGACTGATGCCCACTCGATCAGTGCAAAGAATGAAAACAGCCCGATAACGCCAAATACAATAATAACCTGCCACACTTCATTGAAATTACAGAATAATACCTTTATAAATCCGCCGAACCATCTTAACAGACTGTTCTTCCATAATGTCCTTGCCCTTATTCTTCGTACCAGACTTAAGAAACCTATCAGGAATAATGCACAGGAATAAACTGCAAGTAAAGCTCCACATATCATATAAGGGATTGCGCTCTGGATATAATCTGCCTGATATAGCTGATAATCTCCTCCCCACGATGGAAAATACGAAGACGTAATTCCAGATACCCCCAACGCAACAGGAACGCACCAGCATCCAATCACCACCAGAGCAGCAATCTCGGTCTTCCAGCGGTCAAATCCATTCAGATGTAATTCCTCATCTTGCGGACTACGCCCGGCAATCACCGTAAGCCATACCAGAAGTATCAGGAATACAATACTCGCAGCACATCCCATCACCAGGATACCCCTCGCACTTGTTCCGTATTTATCATATAACTGGGATTCCGTATAAAATGCATCCTTAATCGGATAGGTCGTATCCACTCCTACAGCATAGATGAATCCCTCTTCTTTATTGCCGGAGCTCTTCACCTCTTCCTGCCAGTCCGAAGCATCTATATTATTAAAGTTCGTCTCAAAATCTGCAAGCTTCGGCATAATGATTGCATATTTTCCCATCTCCCGGAACATTTCCAGATTCTCCTGCGCCTTGTCATAATTCTGATACGCTTTCCGGTTCGTATACACCCGCTTAGTATCAGTATCTACATACAAATATGCAAAGTTCGTATCTCCTTCCTGATAGAACTCACTCAGATCATTATATTCTCCCAGTTCACTTTCGACCTGGTAGATACAATATCTCAGCATTTCATAAGCTTCACTCAGCCGACCATTCCAACGAGGATTGTCATTGGCAATCTCCATAACACTCTTTCCATCTACCGTCTGATATTCTTCGGCCAGCCATTGCCCATCATAACTCCAGCAGTCAATGTATGCTATCTTTCCTTCTGCATCCTGAAGCCCTTTGAAGGCAGTCTCTGTATTATTATAGAAATTTCCATCCTGCAATTCATTCAGAATATCCTCTTCGGAAATTCCAGCTTCATCGCTTGCAATTACAAAACGCAGATCGCCGTTGTCTATCAGTTGCTTAAATTCACTATAGTAATAATAATGATAGGTATTGTCAGATCTTTTACAAACAATAATATTATCATCCATACCTACATTATCATCGTAAGATGAATTCTTTTCTCCCCGGTCGAGCCATTGCTGCGCCCAGTCAGACAGATCCTGCAGCCGATATGCCAGACCACTTAGATTTTCATTCGTAATCTCTGACTCATTATAATATTCCTGTATATCAACAATCTTCTGCGGATTATAGACCCCATCCGTCTCAAACCGATCCCGCATTCCAATTCCGTTCATTACCTGATGGCTATATGTGCGCAACAGCTCGTTAAAACTTTTCGTCTCTTCATAATTCTTTGCCGGCTTTCCTTCAAACATCTCATTGCGCCCGGCCGGATAAGACAAAAGCCAGATGATGCTGACCGCCATAATCACCAACAGAATATGTTCGGCAACGATCAAAAGCCCTTTTATGATCGGCGCCCGATACCATCGACGATTCATATATACTCCCTTCTAAAGTTTCTCTATCTTATATCCAACACCCCACACCACTTTCAGATAGCGCGGCTCCTTAGGATTGATCTCAATCTTCTCCCGAATATGCCGGATATGTACCGCCACCGTATTATCCACACCAATGGCTTCTTCATTCCAGATATTCTCATATATCTGATCGATAGAAAATACTTTCCCTTGATTCTTCATTAATAATAGTAAAATATTGTATTCGATAGGTGTCAGCTTCACAGGCTCCCCATCTACCGTTACTTTCTTCAGTTCATCATTGATTGACAGTCCGCCAACCTCATACACCGCCTGATTCTCATGATTCACCGTACTTCCAAGCTGCGTATATCTTCGAAGCTGTGATTTAACTCTGGCTACCAGTTCCAATGGATTAAATGGCTTGGTAACATAATCATCAGCCCCGACATTCAACCCAAGAATCTTATCAGCATCCTCAGATTTTGCAGACAATATGATAATCGGCATATTATTCTCTTCCCGAATCTTAAGCGTCGCCCGTATTCCATCAAGCCTTGGCATCATAACATCAATCACAAGAAGATCTACCTTCTCGTTCTTCAGAACCTTTAGCGCTTCCTCACCGTCATAAGCCTTCAACACACGATACCCTTCCTGAGACAGATAAATATCGATTGCCTCTACAATTTCTTTATCATCATCACAAACTAATATATTAGCCATTTTTATCACCTCCCTTATACTATACAAGAATAGCAGTAATTTTTTAAGACCAGTTTGTGGAAATTCTTAAGATATTCTGAAAATCTTTTCTGTCGAAAAATGTCGAATTTTTACTGTTCATGTCGCGAAATATATTAAATACTATATTTCCGATATAATGTCCCTATAGCATGTTTTCGTTTCTCATTGTAATAAAACGTAAATAGAACAGGAGACAACATGAGTGAAATAGAAATTGAACGCTTGATTCGTTCTCTTGGCATTGGCGCAACATACCGAGGATATCATTATCTTCAATATGGGATAAAACTTTGCCTGGAGAACGAAGACTATCTTCTCTCTGTCAGCAAATCCCTCTATCCCCAAATCGCAAACCATTACTGCACAAGCAGCTACAGCGTCGAGAGGGATATCCGAACCGTAATTAATGTTTGCTGGGAGCGAGGAAACCGCGAACTACTCCGGAAAATTGCCATGCACCCTCTGGAGATTCGTCCCGCTTCCAGTGAATTTTTAGATATATTAACTGCCCATCTAAAGCAAAAAAATATTGAAAAATTCTATTTTTAGCATTTCTTTTTTTGTCATCTTAAGGCCTTTTTAAGAATTTTTCTTTTTCTTTTAGAGTTTTAACATACTTTAGACATAATTTTCTTTTATACTTAGTTACAGATAGTTGATAAACAAATCACTATCTCCCCCCTCATAAAGTAAAACATCAAGAAATACATGTTCTTGATGTCACACTTTACTCTCATTCCTTTAGATAACTATAACAACAAGAAATCCGCTAACTCGTTTGAGTTAGCGGATTTTCTTTATCCTGATATTTCTATTCTTTCGTGTTCATCTTACTCTTCCTGTCACTTTGGTAAGTGCATATATCTTCTCCAGAATCTCATCTGTCAATGCACCTTTTTTCATTCTCCATTGCCAATTGCCACCAAGCGTAGATGGTGTATTCATACGCGCCTGTGATCCAAGGCCAAGGAAATCCTGCACTGGAATGATACACGTATCTGCTACGCTGCGCATTGCAAGACAGATATAATCCCAGTGGATCTCTTCTTCATCTGTCGCCCAATTATTCAGATATGTCAGTGCCATCTCTTTATCTTCTGCGCTGATGCACTGATACCAGCCCTGTAACGTATCATTGTCATGCGTTCCTGTATATACTACACAGTTCGTTCCATAATTATGTGGCAGATAATCACTTTCCTCACGGGAATCAAATGCGAACTGCAACACTTTCATTCCCGGATAACCACTGTCTGAAAGAAGCTGCTTTACGCTGTCTGTCAGGAATCCAAGATCTTCTGCAATAATTGGGAGATTCCCCAGCCTCTCTTTTAACGCGTTAAAAAGTTCCATCCCCGGTCCCTTTTCCCAGTGTCCGAACTCTGCTGTCGTATCTCCATATGGAATCGAGTAATATTCATCAAATCCGCGGAAATGATCAATTCTCATAATGTCATACAGTTGGAAGCAATGTGCGACACGCTGTACCCACCATTCATAATTTGTTTCTCTATGGTAATCCCATTTATATAATGGGTTCCCCCAGAGCTGACCTGTCGCTGAGAATCCATCTGGCGGACATCCTGCCACTGCAGTCGGAAGATGATTCTCATCCAACTGGAACAACTCAGGATTGGCCCACGTATCTGCACTGTCAAATGCTACATATATTGGAATATCACCAACAATCTGAATCCCATTTTCATTGGCATAAGACTTAAGTTCGGTCCACTGTGTGTAGAAAAGATATTGCAGATACTCATAGAATTCTATCTCATCCTTCAATTCGTTCCTATAATAAGCCATTGCTTCAGCCTTACGGAAACGGATATCTTCTGCCCAGCTGTCCCAGCTTCTTCCGTCAAACTGGTTCTTTACTGCTGTATAGAGTGCATAATCCTCCAGCCAGTATGCTTCTCTCTCTTTAAATGCACGGTAGTCTTCTTCCTGAAGTCCGCCGCTGTCTTTGATTCTTCCATATGCAATCTTCAAAATCAAGAACCTTGCACGAAAGATTTTCTCATAATTTACAGATTCTTCATCATCTCCAAAATCAGCCGCCTTACATTCCTCTTGTGTAAGATAACCTTCCTCGATCAATGACTCCAGATCAATAAAATATGGATTTCCTGCATATGTGGAAAATGCCTGATAGGGGGAATCACCATACCCGGTAGGTCCAAGAGGCAGAATCTGCCACAAAGATTGGCCGGATTTTTTCAATAGATCCACAAACTCATATGCCTCTTTCGAAAAACAGCCGATTCCATAGGCAGATGGCAGTGATGATATCGGCATTAACATTCCATTTCTTCTCATCATGTTTCTCCTTTACTAAAAAGGAACCCGCTTTCATGCGGGCTCCCGAGTTATCCTTTTACAGCACCTGCCGCAACACCCTTGATGATATGTTTCTGACAGGACAGATAGAAGATAATTACCGGAATAACGGCAAGGATAAGAGCAGCCATAATCGCGCCCATATCTACTCGTCCGTAGCTTCCCTTCATATACTGAATAACAATAGAAATCGTCTTATACTTATTCAGGTCAAGTACCAGATACGGAAGCAGGAAGTCATTCCAGATCCACATCGTCTCCAGAATACCTACAGAGATATAGGTAGGTTTCATGATCGGAAGAACTACTGAGAAAAATGTACGAAGTGGAGTACACCCATCAATCATAGCAGCTTCTTCGATTTCCAGAGGAATAGACTTTACAAATCCACAGAACATAAAGACTGCAAGTCCCGCTCCGAATCCCAGATATATAATGATGATTCCCCATGGTGTGTTAAGTCCGGTACGGTCTGCAACCAGTGAAAGTGTGAACATGACCATCTGGAATGGCACTACCATTGAAAATACACAAAGCAGATAAAGAAGCTTTGTAAATTTTGTCTTTACTCTTGTAATATACCATGCACACATGGAAGTACATACAAGAATCACCAACACAGAACCAATCGTAATAAATACCGTCCATCCGACTGCACTTAACAATTCATATTTATCAATCGCAGCAAAATAATTTTCGAATCCTACATAGGTCTTTTCGGTCGGAAGCGCAAATGGTTCCTTATTGATAAATACCTTTTTCTTAAAGGAGTTCATAAGCACGATTAAAATTGGTGCAATGTAAACAATACCGATAATCGTAAATACACCAGTACCTACCCAGCTTAATTTTTCTTTTATTTTCATCTACTGCTGCACCTCCTTGGAACGTGTTGCACGAAGCTGTATCATTCCGATTGCCACTACAATCAGGAAGAAGATTACAGCCTTTGCCTGACCGACACCTTCCCATCCGGTACGTCCATAGAACGTATTGAAGATATTCAGTGCCATTAACTCAGACAGTTTTGCCGGTTCACCTGCTGTCAATGACAGGTTCTGATCAAAGAGCTTGAATCCATTGGTAATGGACAGGAACATACAGATTGTGATGGAAGGCATCATCATCGGGATCGTAACCTTGAAAAGTCTCTGGATCGGTGATGCACCGTCAATCTGTGCTGCTTCCATAACATCCCCCGGTATCGCCTGCAATCCTGCGATATAGATAATCATCATATAACCAATCTGCTGCCAGCTTACCAGAATAATGAGTCCCCAGAAACCGTACCACTGATTCAGGCTGATTGCAGTGTTATAACGAGCCAGGAAACCATTAAAGATCAACTGCCAGATATAACCGAGCACGATACCGCCGATCAGATTCGGCATAAAGAAGATAGTACGAAAGATATTGGTTCCACGCATCTTCTGCGTCAGTGCCATAGCCAGTAAAAATGCAATTACATTAATTACAATAAGTGATACTACTGCAAAGAGAACAGTCATCCAGAATGAATGACGGAACATGGTATCCTTTAATGCTTCGATATAATTGGAGAATCCTACAAATTTTGCATCTGTAACTGTCGTGAACTTACAGAAAGACAGCCAGATACCCATAATAAACGGAACAATGAAGCCGATGATAAATGCACAGAATGTCGGAAGTACAAATATCGGCATATAACGTTTTATGGCTTTTTCCATAAAACTCCCTCCTTCTCTCTAAAAACGGCGAGCGAACTATTCGTCGCCCGCCGTCTGTCTCTTATGGTTTCTTTTTATTTTGCTGCTGCAGCTTCTGTTGCCCATCCGTCAACGAATGCGGCTACTACTGCATCCCAGTTCGCATCCGTCTGGTCTGCTGCGTATGCTGTAAGAGCAGAACCAACACCGTTCTTCCACTCTTCTGAAGGCATTGTAGAGAAGCACCATGTTACAGGAGTCTTGCCTTCTTCCAGATATTTATTAGCTTCATTTACAAGTACGTTATCAGATTCCAGGTTAGAATTGAATGGAATTACGAATCCCATATCTTTGCACATAGCCTCAACACCTGTATCAGATGTTACACACCAGTTAATAAAGTCAAGTGTTGCCTGAATATCATCTTCAGAAGCTTTTGCATTGACACACCAGTAGTTCTCTGTACCTGTGCAGACACCCTGATCTTCTTCACCTTCTACGCCAACGTAGATTGGAAGGATTCCAAGATTCTCATCGCCAAGGTCAGCTACATCGTTATATGCCCATGTACCATTCTGATAGAATACTGCTTCTTCTGTAACAAACTCTGCTACTGCATCGTCGCCTGTCTTTGTAGAAAGAAGTGCAGGATCACAGGTTGCATTGTTAATATACAGATCCCAGATTGCACGGTAGTTATCAAGATATGTACCCTTGATTGCATCTGTGTTGTCGATACCTTCATCTTTGTATTCATAGTAGATCGGAAGGTTTGCAAGATGTGTCTTGAATCTCCAGTCAGAAGATCCGTCCATACCTGCGGATGTGAATGCAGAGAATCCAAGTTCATCTTTACGTGCTGTGATATCTTCCACTACTTTCTTGAAGCTGTCAAAATTTGTGATATCATCTGCTGTATATCCAGCTTCTTCCAAAAGTGCTTTGTTGTAAATAATACCGTAGTTTTCAATAACGTATGCGATACCTGCCATTTTATCTCCGTCCATCAATGCGAAGCTGTCATCTGTAAGTTCGCCTGCGATATCAGAACCAGATAAGTCATAGCAGTAATCCTTCCAGCTTGCAAGACCTACCGGTCCATTTACCTGGAATAATGTCGGAGCGTCTGTCTTAGCCATCTCGGATTTTAATGTCTTCTCATATTCTCCAGATGCTGCTGTCAGAACGGTTACAGGAACACCAGTCTCTTCTGTATAAGCTTCTGCAAGATCCTGCCACTGCTCGTCTGCTTCTGGTTTGAAGTTGAGGTAATATACTTTACCCTTTGCATCCTCAGATCCTTCATCGGATGAAGAGCTTCCACATCCTGCAAGGAGGCTTAAGGACATTGCTGCTACCAGTAAAACTGATAAAACTTTTTTCATTTTCATAATGTTCTCCTCTTTTCTAAAACTTTCGTTTTTTTGTTTCTGGAGATATACTAACAAAAATGAATGCAAAACATTTAACAATAAAAAAACCAACTATGCAAAAAAATAAACTTTAAGGCGAAGCATCACTGCTCCGCCTCAAATTGTTCTATACTCTTATCCTCTTCCTGTGTAAACTGCTCCGGAGTAATCTTTCCAGAGATCAGATCTGGCAGATATGCTCCCAGTGTCTCCTCCTGGAGAATTGAATTCCACTTCACCTGGTAGTTCGGCACGATCTGTGGATTCCCCTGATATGCCCGGATATAATCCTGAACCACCTGGCCGCCGCTGGCGCCGTTATCCCGGAACAATTCTTCTTTTTCTTCTTTATTCAGCTTCGTCCGAAACTTCAGAAATTCTACTGCGCCTTTCTTCACTTCATCACTATAACTGGATACAATCGACCAGCCAAAAGTCTCCGGCGAAGAGACCAGCTTATTCCCCGGAAATGGCGAGAATCGCACCCTTTCCTCCCATTCTCCTTCCGGAATCTGATCAATCATCCAGTATCCATTGGGAATCATAGCTGTCTTGCCAGAGAAGAAATTCTCATAGGACACATCAAAGTTCTGCCCAATCGCATCTTTCGTTGTATACGAGAACAATCTCTTTAACGTTTCTGCCATATGCAGGCCACTTTCATTCTGATAGGACTCCGGGAAAATCTCCTTCATGAACTCTGCGCCTTCTGGTGTATCAGAAAGCTCTGCCGTAGCCAAAAGCATTGCCGCCCAGGCAGTTCCTTCTGTGTGTAACGCAAGGGGCGTTATCCCATAAGACTCAAGTCTTTCACACACATTCCAGAATTCTTCCCAAGTTTCCGGGAATTCTTCAATCCCGGCCTTTTCAAACAGCTCCTCATTCCAGAATACTCCCGAACACGAGAAAGCTGCCGTACTAAGAGGCGCCAGATATATCTTTCCGTCCGATTCACGAAAACTATCCAACACGACTGGCTCTATCATGCCCATCCATTCATCATCTTCCAGGATATAAGGAGACAGATCCTCAATCCTCTCATCTTCTATCATCATCTGATAGAAAGATGGAAGCATACGAAGATCCGTGATGATTGCAGGCAATTTATCCGTAACATTCAACCGTTTCAGATTCTGCCGATATTCATCCTCTGTCTCCATGACCCACTCTACATCTATCTCGTAGATTCCATCATATTCCTCATTGAACTTTACGACCACTTTTTCTTCGTTCTTCTTACCGGTGGAAGGATCTACGGTAAGGATCATCGGAATCTTTATTTCACTTTGACTGTTCTGCGTTTTCTTCTCCTCTTCCGATTCGCAGCCGACAAGCAGCATCACAACCAGAACTACACACAAGAATGCAGAGAACCATCTACTATACGATTCTTTATTCCACATGTCCTTCACCTCCCGGAATACGAATAACACAGCTTGTTCCTTCCGACTCCACATGATAAAGGATTCTCACTTCATCTCCATACTTTAGCCGCAGCCGGGTAATAATATTCACAAGCCCATATCCACGGTTTTTATCTGGGAAACAGCCTTTCACCTTACTAAGCGGCAATTCATTCAAATCATTGAGTTTCTGCACCGTCTCCTCTTCCATGGACGTGCCGTTATTATACACAACAAATTCCAGTGCTTCCTCCGCCTTCTTTACTTCAATTCGGATAAAACCTCCTTCAAAAATATCGCAGAAGCCATATTTTATCGCGTTCTCAACAAGCGGCTGAAGCACAAGCTTCAACACATACGTCTGCTTTGGATCCACCTGACAGTCAATCTCATATCGGAACAGATTCTCATTCCGAATCTGTTGTATCTCCATATAACTCTTTACATTTTCCAATTCATCCTCGACTGTAACCACATCTTTTCCTTTGCTCAATGACAGACGAAGATATTTGGACAACGCCTGTATCATCTTCATCGTTGTCTCTTCTTTATTAATACGGGCAAGCATATAGATTGTATCCAGCGTATTATAGAGAAAATGTGGATTGATCTGGCTGATCAGCATATTCAACTCACTTGTCCTTAACTCTTGCTGCTGTATTTTAATCTCTTCCAGCAACTCTTCGATATTTCCAAGCATTTCATTATAAGAACGCCCAATCTGATCTAATTCCGTATGCGTCTCCAGTTCAATCGTATGATCAAAATCTTTTCCATCAAAACTACTCATCGCTTCGCTGATATCCTGAATCGGTCTGGTAAAACGTTGCGAAAAATAAATACTCAAGACTAACGCAATTGCAATGACAATGACATAGATTCCTGCCAACACAAAAAGCATACTTCTTGTTCCGCTGTTCAACACACTGTCCGGCACGAATGAAAATACGATAAACCCACTTTCTTTCTGCCGATACGCCGATACCACACCGCCTGACACTTCCATGCCGTCTAAGATCATGCCATCGCCTTCTCTGTCAGTGGTTTTCAGGGAAATATCTTCCATGGGGATCCACATTTCTTCTGGTGCATTCAGACTGCATAGATTTCCATTTGCATCCATGATTCCCGAAGCAAACGCTTCCTCTGATACTCCATTGGACACAACCTTGTCCAGATATTTCTCGTCCATCTTAAGGAACAACATGCCCGGTTCATGCGCATATTCCATACTCCTTACATAGCGGCCGATAAAAAGAGACGGTTCACCGGTACCAAACAAGTTATCATCTGCCCAGAACCATACTGTTTTCGAATAATCTCCGCCCAGCTTACCCTCAAATCCACTCTGTTTAAAATCAGCGTAAGAAACATCTGAGTAATAACGGCTGTACACATTGCACTTATTATCTACATAACAATATTCCGACACATAATCCAGATCAATATATGCAAAATACTTACTGAGAGCAGTACGATTCACCTCTTCCATCTCATTCTTCTGAAGACTTTTCTGTACATCATCATAGACAATACACTCTGCGGTCACCTCATCGCTTTTCCGATACATATTATCTAACGCAATTCCCATTTTCTCATCAATGAACCGGTATTTATCAACGATTGTCTTTCTGACGCTTTTTTGCATATATGCCCATACTCCAATACTGGAAAGGCATAATGCAAGTGCAAGAAGTGTAATTGTATATTTTAAATATTTTCTCTGGATGCCTGACTGCAGCATTCTTTTTCTCATACTTCGTATTCCTTTTTATACTCACTGGGCAGCTTTCCGGTATATTGCTTAAAAAGATGTGAAAAGTAAGACGGATTATTAATTCCGACCTGTTCACATATATTTCCGATACTTACATCTCCTTCTTCCAGAAGTCGCTTTGCCTTCTCCATTCTCTGCTGAAGGATATACTTCTTGAAAGTCATATGAAATGTATTCTTAAATACTCTTCCAAAATAAACAGGATTCAGATAAACATGCGTCGCAACCGACACAATAGACAATTCTTCATCATCCAGATGTTCATCTATATACGCAACAGCTGCCTGAATATATTCTTTGAAATATTTTGTTTCATCTTTTTCCGCACATTTCTGACGCTCTTCGATCACATTGCCGATAATCTTATAACATACATCTACTGCTCTTGCAGCGTTCAGATTCTGCATGTTAGAGTAATAATTCTGGAACTTCTCCTTCAATTCATCCGTCATTCCATAGGAATCCTTGACCATTAGTTCTACATTCAGCATAACCTTATGGAAATACTTGCACTGCAGCTCCTCATCCTTTGGAAGATGATATATCATATGAATAAAAGCATCCTTAAGCTCTTTCGCATTATTCTTTCTCACTGCATTGACAATCAAGATATCCCCATCGCCTGAGGAACCCTTATCCGTATAATCTTCCAGCTCCTCTGAAACCGCAAGGGCACTTGCCCCTGCCGCCCCGGCAATTCCGAACAGCTTCTGCGCCTCCTCATAGCTGCGTTTGATTCCTTCAATGCCCTTGTATGGCTTCGATATTGCGGCAATAACCGGGCTTGTCCCTTTTTGCTTAATATCTTCCAAAAGATGCTTCAGCTCTCTCACCACTGCATTGTCCTGAGTCTTAATAATGAAGATATAATTTCCTTCCTGATTTTCCATCTTCCAGTAAAAATATCTCTCTTTGACAGGCTCTTCCAGAAGATTCAATAATTTCAGTCTGGATGCTTCATAATCCAGAGAATTCGTAATCTTATATGCAATATCTATATCAGCACATACTGTAATAAACCGGTCATTTTCTAGAAGTATGTTACCGATTGCGTCAAACACTTCCTTAACTTTATCATATTCCAGACGATTCTGTACATATTTTTGCACAACTACCTGCAGAAAACTGGTAGAATCTGACACGAGCAGTTTTTCCCAGCTTTCATACTTTTCATCCGCTTTCTGCCTCTCCATGCATTTTTGATAAGCAGATTCCATGGTTTCCTGAAGCTTATCATCCTCAATCGGTTTTAAGAGATACGCAAAAGCTCCCAGATCACACGCCTGCTTGGCATATTCAAAATCCCGATATGCACTTAGTACCACGAACAGACACTCCAGGCCTTCCTTTTGTATCTCTTCTATAACCATAAGGCCTGTAATCTGCTTCATCCGTATGTCTGTCAGCACCACGTCCGGCTTCACTTCACGGATAACCTCCAATGCCTGTTCTCCACTTGAAGCAGAACCCACTACTTCAAATCCCATACTCTCCCAGTCATAGGTATGCAAAAGTCCCTGTAAAAGAATCGGTTCGTCGTCCACAATTACCAGTTTTAACAGTTTCATAATTATCCCCATTTGATATAAACGTAAATACATTTTTATTTTCTCCTTTCATTTTATTGTTCAAACAGGGAATCATTTTATAAAAAAGTATACTTTTTATGCCAAAAAACATACTTTTTCGTAATTTTCCTGTCCCGGATGTAAGATATACAGCGAAATTAAATTATTTTACTTCAACAGCTTCATAAGTCTTGCCGATTGTATCTCTGAATAATCACAAAGATCAGATTATATAATAATTTTCTATCACTCATAATAGTTGTTTTCTATAACATCATATCACAAAAACTTTTTATAAACAGGGCAAAATGTGTTATACTTTTTCAATATACCACATTACAAATTTAAATCATAAAAAGGGAATATACATATGACGATTCAAGAATATTTACAAAGAAACAAATTAATTACTGACGGTTCTTTTGGAACCTATTATGTCGGGAAATATCAGACAGACGAGATCCCAGAGGCTGCAAACACAGAGTATCCAGACCGCGTCAGCAATATCCACCACTCTTATATTGAAGCTGGTGCCCGGCTGATCCGTACAAATACATTTGCATCTAACACGGTATTGCTGTCTTCTGACTGGGCTTCGGTGGAGCAGAATATCCGTGCAGCAATACAGCTTGCAAAAGATGCGGTCAAAAGCAAAGACATCTTTATTGCCGGTGATATCGGTCCGATTCCAGATACTTCTTCTCCGAATACCGAGACAGATCTTCTGGCCGAAGAATATTACCAGATAGCAAGGATATTTGCCGAAGAAGGAATTCAAGTACTGACTTTTGAGACATTTCCTGACATGGAACATATTCTTCCGGCAATCTCTCGTATTAAAAAAGAATATCCACTTTTTATCATGATGCAATTCTGCGTAGACCAGTTTGGTTACAGTGCTTCCGGACTGAGTGCAAAGAAATTGTTGGAAGAGGCAGCTTCCGTACCAGAGATTGATGCAATCGGCCTGAATTGTGGTGTTGGTCCCGGACATATGAACCAGATATATGGAAAAGTAGATCTCCATTCAGACAAATACCTGATAGCTCTGCCAAACGCCGGATATCCCAAACGTCTCCGTGGACGCCAGATCTTCTTTAACAACAATACAGATTATTTTACAGAAAAGATGACCGAACTTTCCGCTGCCGGAGTTGACATTCTTGGAGGATGCTGCGGAACAAATCCATCTTTTATCAAGGCAATTTCGTCTGCACTGGACATCCGACAATCAGTAAAATCTGCTTCTATCCTGTCTCACACAGAAGTCGAAGCATACAAAAAGAAATCCGGCTTCTTCTGTCAGGAAGACGGTACTGTCAAAGACAAAAAGCTCATTGCCGTAGAACTTGCCCCTCCAGTCTCTGCCAATGATGAGAAGCTTCTGGAAGCAGCACATTTTCTGCGCAATGAAGATGTAGATGTACTGACTTTCCCAGACTCTCCGTCCGGAAGAACACGAATCGACTCTGTGCTGATGGCCGAAAAGATACGACGTTCCACAGGTATGTGCGTCATGCCGCATATCTGCTGCCGTGACAAGAATGCCATCGCCATGAGATCTCTGATCTTAGGCGCACATATCAACGATATTCATAATCTGCTGATTATTACTGGTGATCCGATTCCATCTTTGGCAAGACAGACGGTAAAATCAGTATTCAACTTTGACTCTGTAGGTCTGATGAAGATTGTAAGAGATATGAACCAGGAATATTTCCCAGATGCACCGATGGTTTACGGAGGCGCAATCAACCAGGGAAGACGCAATATTGAAGTGGAGATTAAGCGAGTAAAACGTAAGATGGAAGTCGGTGCTGAATTCTTCCTGACTCAGCCGGTTTTCTCTAAGAATGACGCTGATCGTGTCCGCTACATTAAGGAATCCACCGGAGCTCGGATTCTCTGTGGAATTATGCCTCTGATCAGCAGAAAAAATGCATCATTTATGAAAAATGAAATCGCAGGTGTCGATGTTACTGATGAGATCATCCAACGATATCCGGAACATGGCACCAAAGAAGAAGGCGAAGCAGTCGGTGTTGCAATCGCCAGAGAAATCATAGAATACACCAAAGACTTCGCAGATGGATACTATTTTTCATTTCCATTTAATAGAGTCCATCTGCTGAAAGAGATTCGAAAGTCTCTATAGACTCTCAATCCATTGATATAAGTCTTCATACACTTGTTCACGGTCGGTCTCATTCAGGATCTCATGCCGGTCTCCTTCATAGAGATGCATGGATACCTGTTGCATTCCGGCCGTTTTATACTTTTTATATACTTTTTCGACTCCTTTTCCAAATGCTCCCACAGGATCATCTGCTCCTGCCACGAACAGTACCGGTAAGTCCTTCGGGATACGTTCCATGCTCTCTTTTCGTGTCAGTACTTTCATCCCTTCAAACATCTGGTAATAGCCGCCCAGTGTAAACATAAAGGAACATAACGGGTCATTGACATATTTCTGTCTGTGGTCTTTATCCGAGGTGATCCAATCTTTTGAAGTCTCTCCAGGTTCAAATCTTTTATTATAGCTGCCAAAGCTCAGTTTATCGACGAATCTGCTGCGGTATCTCCAACCCTTGAATGCTGCGATCACACGGCATACCAGCTGCCCCATGTTCAATACCGCACCTCCCTGATATCCAGTTCCCATGATAATCGCACCTGACAGACCTTTTCCATACATGGTCAGATATTGCCGCAGCAAAAATGATCCCATACTGTGTCCTAACATATAATAAGGAACATCTGGATATTTTTCAGTCGTCATCTCCCGAAGCTTCTGAATATCACCAATGACAAACTGATTCCCTTTTTTCTCTTCAAAATACCCATAATCTTCTTCATTGCGTATGGATTTTCCATGTCCAAGGTGATCATGCCCCGTTACATAATACCCCCGCTCACACATATATTCTGCAAAATCATGATATCGGTTGATGTATTCCACCATACCATGGCAGATCTGAAGCACTCCCTTAACTTCTCCTTCCGGAATCCATTCTACTGCATGAATCTGCGTCACTCCATCCCGGGAAGGATAACAAAATTCCTTTTTCATCTATCGTTCATCCATTCTCAGATATGTTTTATGCTCAGCCAGCGGCTTATACGCCGGTCGGATAATCTTATCAACATTCTTCAACTCTTCCAGTCTGTGCGCACTCCATCCTACGATACGCGCCGCCGCAAAGATTGGTGTGTATAATGACGGCGGAAGATCTAACATGCTGTACACAAGACCACTATAGAAATCTACATTTGCATTGACACCCTTATAGATCTTTCTCTTTTCTGCAATTACTTCCGGTGCCAGACGCTCTACCGTCTCGTACAATGCATACTCATCTTCATAGCCCTTTTCTGCAGCAAGCTGCTTCACAAATCCCTTGAAAATATCAGCTCTTGGATCAGATACAGAGTAGATTGCATGGCCCATTCCATAGATTAACCCCTTCTGATCAAAAGCTTTTTTATCCAGAAGATCATAGAGATACTGCCGAACCTCATCCTCATCTTTCCAGTCTTTTACCACGTTTTTCATATCTTCAAACATCTGTGTAACTTTGATGTTGGCACCTCCATGCTTCGGCCCCTTCAAAGAAGCCAGTGCCGCAACAATCGTAGAATAGGTATCCGTTCCAGAAGAAGTTACCACATGTGTTGTAAATGTAGAGTTATTACCTCCACCATGATCCATATGCAGTACCAAAGCCATATCCAATATCTTTGCTTCTAACTGTGTATATTTTCTGTCCTCTCGAAGCATCATCAGGATATTCTCCGCCGTAGATAATTCTGGAGATGGGGCATAAATGAACAGATCTTCGCCCAGGCGATAATTGTACGCGTGATAACCGTATACCATCAACATCGGAAACTGACTGATCAGATTCAGACACTGCCGCAGCACATTCGGAATCGATGTATCATCTGCCAATGCATCATAGGAATACAGGCTCAGGATAGAACGTGACAGACTATTCATCATATCTCTGCTCGGTGCCTTCATGATCACATCTCTTACAAATGTCGGAGGCAATGTACGTCGTTCTACCAATGTCTCATGGAACATCTCCAGCTCCTTTGCTGTTGGCAATTCTCCAAACAGCAGAAGATACGCAACCTCTTCAAATCCAAAGTGCCCATCTTCCAAAAATCCTCTTACCAGATCTTTAATATTATATCCTCGGTAATACAGATTTCCTTCACAAGGGACCTCTTCGCCATTCACGATCTTCTTCGCACATACATCAGAGATATTCGTAAGACCCGCCAGAACGCCTTTTCCATTCAAGTCACGAAGGCCCCGCTTCACCTCATACTTTGTATATAATTCCTTGTCAATTGCGTTATTTTTATTACACAATTCTGCGAAATGTTCTATCTCCGGTGTAACCTCAAATAATACAAATTCTCCTTTTCTCGCCATAGGCAGCACTCCTTTCTTTCTCTTCTAATCTATTATCTTATTGCGCATACTTAATCATTATGCGAATATTTCCACAAATAATTACTCAGCCCTGCAAATTCTTCCAACGTAAGAGCCTCTCCTCTGACGCTGGAGCCCTTCCCCAAAGACTCTATTGCTTCTGTGATCTCTTCTTTTGAAAATGATAACTTGTCTGAATTATTCAGGCCATTGGCCAGAGTCTTTCTGCGCTGGTTGAAAGATGCCCTTATAATATCAAACATCAGGCGTTCATCCTTCACTTCCACCGGTGGCTGTTCGTGACAGGTAAGCCTGATGACTGCTGACCCCACCTTGGGTCTTGGCATAAAACAGTTTGGCGGAACATTCGCCACAATATACGGCTCTGCATAATACTGAACAGCGAGCGACAATGCTCCATAATCCTTATTCCCCGGTCCGGTCTGCATCCGGTCTGCAACTTCCTTTTGCACCATGACAGTAATGCTCTCTACCGGTACATGATTCTCGAATAATCCCATAATGATCGGAGTTGTAATATAATAAGGAAGATTCGCCACTACCTTGATCGGCCTTCCCTGATTCTCCTCATTGGCAAGCTTCTGGATATCCAGCTTCAGAACATCTTCATTGATAATCGTCACATTCTCATACGCACTCAGTGTGTCCGATAAGATTGGAATCAGATTCTTGTCAATCTCTACCGCAACGACCTTTCCCGCTGCCTCTGCCAGATACTGCGTCATCGTTCCGATACCCGGTCCTATTTCCAGCACCATATCTTCTCTGGTAATCTCAGCTGCACGGATAATCTTATCCAGTACATGTGTGTCGATCAAAAAATTCTGGCCAAATTTTTTCTGAAATGTAAAATTATATTTCTGCAAAATCTCAATGGTATTCTGGGGATTTCCTAAAGTCGGTTTACTCATAGATCTACTCCTGATTTTTATAGTATTTTGTTATTATACAATATTTTCAGACTTTTTGATATGTCTAAAGAATTAAATAATAATTAAGAAAATGTGAATTTATATATCAAAAAAAGGATTCACCTTGGTTTTCAACCACTGTGAATCCTTTTATATTCCTATACTATACCTCTATGTTGTGTTCACGATATCCAAAGAACATCAGCCAGAACAACACTCCGGCAAGTGCCAGCGCACACCCCAGCCCTGTGTAGAACACAGCAATGAATACATCCGGCACAAGCCCGGAGCTGCGAAGCCAGATTCCGCCGCCCATCATTACCGCCATGATACAGTACGCCTTAAGATCGAAGAAATGCCATACCGGGCGGAACTCTTCTTTATAGCCCTTGATCCGCTTGGTATGCTTGATGCTCATTTTATAAAACATCATTCCAAACGCAGCAAAAACAAGAACGGATAACAAGATATGTATTACTGAAAACGGCAGGATCTTCTGATAAGAAAGTATGCCAAGCCTTGCCACATTAAATCCGGCAATCATCCAGACACAGCCTGCAACCGCAAGCAATGTACGCTTTTTTACATGAAAGAAAGAACGTCTGCTCATAGAATCATCACCGTCCCATCGCTTTATATCCTATCAAAACACCCCACACATAAGCACATGTCTTGGGAATCATCAACATTCCAACCGGCGGCACGGTATCTGCAAACAAAACCACCGGAATATAACATGCAAAGCTTATGACCACCGCAAGCCACAGAAACCGAAACGGCTTATCCTGTTCTGCCTTCGCACTGCGATAAAACAGAACCACAATCAACACACCAAGAATGGTGAACGGAATATTACGGTAAATTCCCCAAGAAAGTGGTGCCTCAGCGCTCATCCATGCATTCTGCGGCATCAGACATAATACAATACGCAAGAGTGCCAGAATCCACACAATCATTGTAAGTTCTTTTTTATCGTTGACCTGATACCGAAGCCGCCATACATAATAGAGCAGCACATAGAATAATGTCATTGTAATGGATGTAATCAGTTTCCCGACACCAAGCGCTGCCGTATAGTTTTCTAATCCTGTCGTACAGAGCGCAATCGCTCTTGGTACGAGATGGAATGCATCCCCGCATCCAAGTACGACCGCCATCATCCCATATAGAAAATATTGTCTGCGTCCCTGGCTTCCACGAATCATAAGAACACCAAGTGTAATAACCGACACCAGATATACGATATCAAACAGTGTCTCAAAAATTGCCTGCATAAGCTCTTCCTCCTTAGGTGAACATTGTTCATTTTATTTGAAAAGAAAGCCCGTCAAAAGACGGGAATTCTATTATATGAATCAATAATTATTAGTAAATCGTTCTTCGTATCGTCTCTTTCAACACTTCACAGCTTGTCTTTCCCTGTATAAGTAATAACAACAAATTGTCTAGCACAAAATCAATAAACTCCATTTCTGTAAATGCTGAAGAAAATGCCTCTCCTGATACCCGGTCATCCGCCTGTAATACCTCCAGCATGCCTGTTTTCATATGGTTGAAATAATGCTTCATTGTGCTTTTTGCCTTCCCTTTTTCAGAGTTGGCGATACTGACAGAATGCGCTGTGAAAAAATCCGGGTAATCTTCAGCACCTTTCTGTATACATTCAAAAATATACGCTACATATTCTGGGAAAGTGAAGTCCGTTGGGCACTTGTGATCCATATGGAAAATCGCTTTCCATATATCTTCTACAATCGCAAGCAGTAATTCATCTTTATTAGAATAATAATTATATAATGTCCCAAGTGCAATATGACATTCATCAGCAACGGATCGCATATTCACTGCAGATAACCCTTTGGAAGCCACAATCCCTCTGCACACCTGAAGGATCGCTTCTTTTGATGTGATACCTGTATTCAATATACTCACCTCCTATGTGAACATTGTTCATCATAGCATTTTCTTACTCAATTGTCAATTTCTCCTCCATCACGCTCATGTAAGCCGGACGTATAATCTTATCTGTGCAGATCAGTTCTTCGATGCGATGTGCACTCCAGCCGACAATCCTTGCAATTGCAAATATTGCTGTGTATAATTCCTTTGGAATTCCAAGCATATCGTACACAAATCCACTGTAGAAGTCTACATTCGGGCTGACTCCTTTGAATATATGGCGTTTCTTGGCAATCAGCTCCGGAGCAAGCTCCTCTATATTTTCATAAAGTGTCAGATCTTCTTCTCTTCCTTTTTCTTTTGCAAGCTGCTTCACATATTGCTTGAACACTCTTTCTCTCGGATCAGACAGCGAGTAGACTGCATGGCCGATTCCATAGACCAGACCCTTCCGGTCAAATGCCTGTTTATCAATAATCTTATTCAGATAGGCTGCTACTTCCTCTTTATCCGCATAATCTTTTACATTTTCCCGGATATTTTCCATCATTTCCATGACCTTGATATTCGCTCCGCCATGTTTTGGCCCTTTCAGGGAGGACATTGCTGCTGCTATCGTAGAGTAGGTATCCGATCCGGAAGAAGTTACGACTCTCGTTGTAAAAGTAGAATTGTTTCCTCCTCCATGCTCCATATGGAGAATCAATGCAGTATCCAAAACTTTTGCTTCTGTCGGCGTATACTTCATATCCGGACGTAACATTCGAAGAAGATTTTCTGCGGTAGACAGCTCTGGATCAGGATTGTGAATATACATACTCTGATTATTTTCATAATGGTTGTATGCATGATAACCATACACAGCAAGCAGCGGGAATTCACTAATTAACTGGATACATTGCCGAAGGGAATTGCTGACACTGATATCTTTCGCATTCTTATCATAAGAAGCCAGGGTCAGAATGCTCCTTGTCATAGAATTCATGATATCCTCAGATGGTGCTTTCATAATGACATCCCTGGTAAAATTGGTCGGCAGCGTCCGGCATCTTCCGATGATATCACGAAATGTTGCCTCTTCTTCCTTTGAAGGCAATTCGCCCATCAGCAGTAGATAAGCAATCTTTTCGAATCCCATCTGATCCGGTCCCAGACTGTGAATCAGATTCTCCACCTTATATCCTCTGTACCACAGCTCTCCATCACAGGGAACCTTTTTATTGCCTTCTATACGTGTTGATACAATCTTTGATATCTTCGTGAGTCCTGTCAGAACACCATTTCCATTCTCATCACGCAGGCCTCTGTTTACACCATACTCATCATACAGGCGCCGGTCAATGTTATCATTTTTACGGCAGATATCTTCTTCTCGTTTTGTATAATCATTCATCAATTCCATCATCTCTGTCATTTTCTTCCGACACCTCCATTTCTTCTATCTTACTGGTCATAACGGTATCCAGTTGTTTCATCATCTGTAGTAATTTAATCAGATTCTCTTTTCCAAATGCTTCGATTACTTTTCCATAATAATCTTTCAGACAGGCTTCTTGTCTGGCAAGCAGACTGCTTCCCGTATCTGTTATTGTGACATAGGTCCCTTCTTTTCCACTTCCATCATGGGACCACAGAACCAGCCCCCGGTCTTTTAATTCCGTTATCATCTTGGAAGTCTGCCGAATAGTCATCTGCATCTTATCAGACAGATCTTTTAAATAAGTCCTTCCTTCATATATGATAGAACTCTTACTCTCTGAAGCAATCATATGCAGAGCAATGTATTCGGCCAGGGTCATTTCACAAAAAAGTTCTCGGATTTTACCCCTGTTCATCAGGTAATGTCGATATATCAGTTCATTCGAAAGCTCTGCTACTTCATTATTCTCTAATAAGTTCTTCATACATCTATCACTCCGAATCAGCTATCTTTTATCGGTCTTCCTATTTATCCTAATACATATCCGGCTGCGGAGATACTGCCGGTGCTGCTTCCTTGACATCTGCCACAGCAGCTTCTGTAGTCAGAAGTGTAGCCGCTACGCTGACGGCATTTGCAAGTGCATGTTTTGTGACCTTGACAGGATCGATAATTCCTTCTTTGAGCATATCTACATACGTTCCATGAATTGCATCGAATCCAATTCCATCTTCACTTTCTTTTACTTTATTTACAACGACAGAGCCTTCCAGTCCTGCATTTTCTACAATCGCGTAAAGCGGTGCTTCCAATGCTGTTGCTACAATCTCTGCACCTGTCTTTTCATCGCCCGTCAGTGTTGCTGCAAGTTCATGGACTTTCTTCTGTGCATGGATATACGCAGATCCGCCGCCGCTGATAATTCCTTCAGACACTGCAGCTTTGGTAGCGTTCATTGCATCTTCCATACGATATTTGGCTTCCTTCATCTCGGTCTCTGTTGCTGCTCCGACACGGATCACTGCAACACCGCCGCCTAATTTGGCAATACGATCCATCAGTTTCTCTTTGTCAAAATCAGATGTTGTATCTGCCATCTGTCTTCTCAGGCTGTCAATTCGTTCTTCCACTCCGGCTTTGTTACCCGCGCCATCAACGATGGTTGTATTCTCCTTGGTAACTTTCACGGATCTGGCACGTCCAAGCATATCCATTGTTGTGTCCTTCAGCTGCATTCCAAGATCGTCCATAACGACCTGTCCACCCGTCAGAGTTGCAATATCCTGCAGCATTTCTTTCCGATTATCTCCGAATCCAGGAGCTTTTACTGCAACAACCTTTAAGGTTCCTCTTAATCTATTTACGATCAATGTAGTAAGAGCTTCGCCTTCTACATCTTCTGCAAGAATCAGAAGCTCTTTTCCCTCTCTCATGATATTTTCCAGAATCGGAAGAATGTCCTGAATATTAGAGATCTTCTTATCCGTCATGAGGATATATGGATTCTCCATATTGGCAACCATCTTCTCTTTGTCATCACACATATAACCGGAAAGATATCCATTATCGAACTGCATACCTTCTACCACATCAATTTCTGTCTTCATGGTCTTGGCTTCCTCAATGGTGATGACTCCATTCTCTCCGACCTTTTCCATCGCATCTGCGATCATCTCACCAACTTCTTCGTTACCGGCAGAGATGGCGGCAACCTTTGCAATATGATCTTTTCCAGTTACCGGCTGGCTCATCTCCTCCAGCGCTTCACAGACAGCATCGGAAGCTTTTTTCATACCTTTTCTCAGGATGATCGGATTCGCTCCGGCCGCAATGTTCTTCATTCCCTGGTTGACAAGTGCCTGTGCCAGAACGGTTGCTGTTGTCGTTCCGTCACCTGCGATATCATTCGTCTTCGTTGCAACCTCTTTAACCAGCTGCGCACCCATGTTCTCGTAGTGGTCTTCCAGTTCAATATCCTTTGCGATTGTCACACCATCATTAGTGATCAATGGCGCACCATAAGACTGCTCTAATACTACGTTCCTTCCTTTTGGTCCAAGTGTTACTTTTACAGTGTCTGCAAGTTTATTGACACCTATCTCCATTTTCTTTCTTGCATCAATATCAAAACTAATATCCTTTGCCATAATGAATTCCTTCTTTCTCTGAACTTTTCAAAATCTATTCTACAATTGCCATAATATCGCTCTGATCTACAATAATATACTCTTCATCATCTATCTTAACTTCTGTTCCGGCATATTGAGAATATATAACTTTATCCCCTTCTTTTACCTGCATACCGCTACATTTTTCGTCGTCTCCCTTTCCAGGTCCAACCGCGATCACAACTGCATCCTGTGGTTTTTCTTTGGCACTGTCTGGCAGGATAATTCCAGATTGTGTCTTCTCTTCTGCTTCCTGTTGCTGCAAAATAACTCTGTTTCCTAATGGTCTTAATTTCATTACAATAACCTGCCTTTCATTTTTGTCAGCACTCTTTCTATCCGAGTGCCAGGTTTAGTTTAAAAAATATATTACTCCTCGCGAAGTAATTATTTTAATTTTAAACTGTTTATTTTTAAAGTATTATATCACTTGTTTTTTCTTTGTCAACAGAGTTTATACTTTTTTTTAAATAAAAATGCAAAGCATATTTTTATACCTTGCATTTTCATCAGACTATATGATATTTTCTATATTACTTTTTATCTTCAAGGAAACTTCCAGAAATACCCGAAGTTCTTCTTCTGATATTCCCTGCAGGATCTGCCGGTTCATCTCTTCTCTTCTTTTTGCCATCTCTGCAACAATCTCTTTCGCAGAATCCAGTACTTCATAATGCACATATCTACGATCATTTTCGTCTGGAATCGCCATAATAAACTTCCGCCTGCACAGACTGTCAACCGCCTGTGAGATATGGCCCCTGTTCATCATTAATTGTGTATGGATATCCGTGGGAGTGTTATGGCTGCCGCAACGGGATAAGAAATACAAAATCTCTAATTCTGCTTTTTTCAAGTCATATTTCTGGCGTAATTCTATACTTTGTTCATCCAACAGTTTCTTAAACTGTCCGCCTTGCAAGATAGATTCCATCTGTCCGTCCATAACATCACCTACTTTTTCAAATATTAAGTAT
Organism: Bariatricus sp. SGI.161; assembly: GCF_050313695.1. Classification (NCBI taxonomy): domain Bacteria; kingdom Bacillati; phylum Bacillota; class Clostridia; order Lachnospirales; family Lachnospiraceae; genus Bariatricus; species Bariatricus sp. SGI.161. The sequence continues at coordinate 69,400 of NZ_JBNPLX010000004.1, read as the reverse complement.
CATTTTATCAAATAAGAGAATGTAAGGCAATAAAGGACTTGCGAATATTTATGCTCAAGAATAACAAGCTATTCTCTTTTTTCCCACTTTACTTCTGCTTTCTTGCCATAATGCGCCAGCCCAACATAATACACTGTCCCTTCCATCTGTGCATCATACTTCTTTTCCTTCGCCTGCCGTATTGCATCCAGTGCCAATTCTTCCAGACTCTGTGACTTGTCTCTGGTATATTTGAATTCCAGTATCATATGTGGCAGTTCTGGTTTTCTGGCATAAAGGAGAATATCTCCCCTTCCCATTCCACTCTCCCGGTTACTTTGCACATCATAATATGGATGCAGAAAAGTACACATTCCTAGCATCATCATATGATAGCTGTTCTCACTTTTTAAATCATGACAGGATGGCAGATTCATTAGAATCCACTGATATTCTTCTGCAAATCTCTCCATAGCCTCTGTTCTCAGATTCAAGAGCATCAGGTCAATATGTCCTTCTTCTACCTGCATATAAAATGCTGTAAGTTCCTGAAAAGCCTTCCACACTTCATAATTTGGAATCCGAAGCTTATAGATTCCTTCACTTAATTCCTCCTGGACCGTTACCATCCCTGCGTTGATTAACAGTCCCCAAAGAGAAGCATCATCCTGCTTCTCATAATATGCCATTGACAGTTCTGCACTGACAGTTGCTGTTCCTTTTTCAATCAATTCATTATAGCCACGGGAAAAAGATTCGCCCCGCTGCGCAAGTGCATTTTTAATGATACTGTTCTCACTGGTATTCAGCCAATAGGCTTCTAGCTTCTTTCTGGATGCATAACATGTTACCGACCACGGATTATATACCTCCTCTGTACCGAACAGATATCCGTCATACATTGCCTTAATATCACTTGAAAATTCCAGTTCACAATATTGCAAAAGTGCTTTGACTTCCTTCTCTGAGAATCCAAAACATTCTGCATATTCCGGATCTTTTACCGTACAGACAACCAGATTATTGAGTCCGGAAAATATATTCTCCTTGGCAACACGCTGCACTCCAGTCAACATCGCTTTTTCAAGAGACGGATTCCCTTTGAGCGAAGAGCTTAAAAGTTCTGCCAGTACGCCACGTATATTCTCATAATATCCGCTATCATTTGCAGAAATAAATGGTGTATCATATTCATCTATAAGAAGGTATACCTTTTTCTCATAATATAATTCCATCAAATGACATAATACAGAAATCGATGCAACAAGATAATTTCTCCCCTTATCATCCATTTCCCTCTGGCAAAGACAGCGATATATCCTCTGTGCCTGCGCATTCTGCTCCTTGGGCAATCGCGCTTCCTTCCATACAAATGAATACCGCTGATATTCTTTTTGAATCACATCACATAACTTATACAACATCTCGTTCGCCGAACTGCCCTTGACATTCAGAAATGACAGAAATATGACCGGATGTTCATTCATCTCTTCCATGACATAGCTTTCGGTAACTCTGGTCCCTGCAAACACATCGCCGGAATATTTTGTACAATCCAGGAATTCAGCCAACATGGACATATTTAATGTCTTCCCGAATCTTCTGGGGCGCGTGACCAGCGTGATCTGATACCAGGATTCCAGGAATTCCTCTATCATCTTCGTCTTATCCACATAATATCCGCCTTTTTCACGCAAACTACGAAAATTCTGTTCTCCAATTACCAGCTTTTTCCTGATATTCTTCCACGACTTCTTATGCTGCGCCTGATAGGATACCATATTCTCGCACAACACGCCATACCTTGCTGCCGGTGCTCTTCCAAAGAGTTCATCCATCGAACAATCCAGCACATCTCGAATCCTCTCTAATGTCTCCAGATCCGGTGATCTCTTTCCTGATTCGTAATTCGTATAAGTGGAACGGGAAATATTCAACTTTTCTGCCATCTCTGCCTGCGTATATCCCCTTACTCTGCGCAGATGCATCAAATACTCATGAAATTTCGTTTTCATGTCCGAATCAACTCCCTTTGTACTTTCCTAAAGTATAACATGTAATGTTTCATATCGCAACATTATGTCGTGTCGTATTGCAACATTTTATTGTAAAAAAATACAGCAAAAAAATCACCGCCCCCAACGCTCTCATGTCGCCAAAAACAGTGATTCCTAAGTGCGCGATCAGGGGTTCGAACCCTGGACACCCTGATTAAGAGTCAGGTGCTCTACCAACTGAGCTAATCGCGCATCTACTATTGATTTTTATTGCGTCTTCCGTAACGCAATTGATATTATATAATAGCATTCTGAAAAAAGCAAGTGTTTTTTTATATTTTTTTCATATATTTGCATTTTCCTTCATATACTAGTGAAGGGAGGCGTATTGTTATGAAATTTTTATCAAAATATATTGACGCAAAAGACAAGCCTTATATACTTATCGTAATTGTTCTGGGCTGTCTGAATCACTTTTTATATGATATTTCTGGAAAACTGGCAGGGGTCTCCATATTCTGTCCGGTAAATGAATCTACCTGGGAACATTTGAAGCTTTTGTTCTTTCCTTTTCTTTTCGTATCTGTTTTCCAGTATTTTAAATTTCACTTCCATACAATTCGTTTCTTCTATTATCGATTTATCGCTGCTCTATGCGGAATACTTTCTATTATTGTATTATTTTACACGTATACAGGAGTCATAGGACAACATTTTCTCTTCGTTGATCTTCTTATCTTTATTTTTAGTGTTTTTCTCTCCTTCTCCATCTGTCATTATCTACAGCAAAGAGAACTTACGCTTCCTTCACAGACTATTGTATTTTCTCTTTGGATTCTGGTATCCATATGTTTCTTTGCTTTTACCTGCTTTCCACCAGATATCCCTCTGTTTTTTCCCACACTCTGACTCTTAATCAGGGTGTCGACGAATTTATTTCACAATCCACAAATCCGCAATGCATTTTTCAGATAACTGTAGTATAATTGTGTTGATACTTTATTACGTTACAAGAAAGGAGCGTGGGATTATGGAAAATAAACCTGTTCAATGTAAGATAGAGCACCATGCAGTTTTATTTGCACTCTTTGCAAAACACGCGATCGAATTATGCGGTGAAAAAGGAAAAGAAGCCATTCTTACCGGAATGACTACCTATGGCAACGAACGAGGTGCCCGTATGGCTGCCAACGCAATTGCCCATGGAGACCCGCTGACAACCATGACTAATCAGGCATATGGTGAATGGAAACCCGATTACAACGGTCAGATGGAATTCGGCCAATTGAGAACCGAGCCAACGCTGCAGACCTACATTTCCAAGTGTGCCTGGTGCGATGCCTGGAAAAAACACGGATTGACCGAATACGGCAAATTTTATTGTGTCAATGTTGACAATGCAGTTTACCAGGGATTCCGTTCTGATTTTGTCTGCACTCCAACTGCCACTTCCATGAGCTGGGGCGGAGAAAGATGTGAATTTGACTGGGGATATCCTCTGACACCTGATGAGGTCACTCAGCTCGCAGAAAAGAAAAAAGAGCTTGGAACTTCCTGCATGAAAGATTTTAATTTTCACACTGCTCATATCAAGCACACAATCAGCAAGACATTAATCGATACTCTTGGTAAAGACGGGCAAAAAGCTGTTGATCTGGCATTGAAGGATTATGCCGACACCTTCGGTCAGGAATATCTGGATGTCCTGGAAAATGTTTATCCGGCAGAGTAATTAAAAACACATTGACTACAAGGAGGTATGACATGAACCATGAAGCAGATGCGACGAACATTATCGCATCCTGGATTGACCAACATAAGCCAGAACTAATCGAAACCGCCAGCTACCTCTTCCAACATCCGGAACTCGCCTACCAGGAAACTCTTTCCTCCAGATATCTGGCAGAATACCTGGAAGGTCATGGATTCGAAGTCACATATAAAACAGCCGACATTGAGACCGCATTTACCGCTGTATGGCATAGTACTCCTGTTCAAGAAAAACCAATTATTGGATTCCTTGCAGAATACGATGCACTTGCAGAACTGGGACATGCCTGTGGGCACAATCTTCTCGGCACCGGAGTCTGTGCTGCAGCCTGCGCATTAAAAGCAGATATGAAAAAAAATCATACACCTGGAACGATCCGCGTGTATGGTTGTCCGGCAGAAGAGATCATGTCCGGCAAGATAAAAATGAATGAGAAAGGGGTATTCGATGATTTGGATGCAGCCGTCATGTGGCATCCATTCGACCGAAACCGTATAAGCAACGATATCTGGCAATCTCAGGATATCAAAAACTACACATTCCACGGCATCAGCGCCCACGCTTCCAAGGCACCGGAAGCTGGTAGAAGCGCACTGGATGCAGCGGAACTTATGAATATTGGCGTCAATTATCTAAGAGAACACGTCCCCGGCGACGTCCGTATGCACTATGCATACATCGATAACGGCTTGCCGGCAAATGTCGTCCCCGACTTTGCCAAGACCAATTATTTCATCCGATCCGCCAAACGTGCCCGTACCGAAGATGCAAGCATCCGAGTCGACAATTGCGCCAGAGGCGCTGCCATGATGACTGGAACATCCGTCGACATTGAACTGGTCGGAAGTTGCAAAGAGATGAAAGTCAACCGTCCATTGACCGAGATCTACTACAAAGCCATGACTCAGATTCCGACCCCTGAATATACAGAAGAAGAACTCGCCTTTGCCGCAGATATTACCCGCGAGGCAGGCCTTCAAAATAACGGTATCTACTTCACCGGATTAGAACCACTGGAAGACGAACCAGTCCCCATATCCATTGGAACAGACGCTTCCGAAGTAAGCCATACCGTTCCCCTCATCACAATCAGCGCAGCAACCATGTGCAAAGGCACACCACTGCACCACTGGGCAGCCGCCAAACAAGCCGGAATGAGCATCGGCCACAAAGGAATGCTATACGCTGCAAGATGCATGGCAGAAGGAACAAAATTATTACTTGAGAAACCAGAAAATTTACAAAAAGTATGGAAGTATCATTTGGGGACACCCCATTTATAAAAAAGTGACACCACAAATGTTAAATGGGGACGTAGTAAAATTGCATTTTACTACGTCCCCAATAAAGGAGGTACATAATATGATTACAAAGAAAATTGGAGTTATTGGATGTGGTAACATGGGTGGCGCTATTCTCTACGGCGCATTGGAAAGTGGCGTTCTCCCTAAGGAGAATGTCTATGTATATGACATTAATCCTGTTATGATGGAAAAAGCCAAGGGCTGGGGTGTGAACCTTGCTAAAGATGATGAAGATGTCTGCTTAAGCAGCGATATTATCCTCTTGGCCGTAAAACCACAGAATGCTGCCGAAGCGTTATCTCAATGTAAAAAAGCGTTAGATGAAAAAGCAATGATGTCAATCGTTGCCGGAGTAACCGTAGAACGCCTGAGAAATATGATTGACGGTACTCCAAGGATTCTTCGCCTATTGCCAAATACTCCTGCTATGGTATTCGAAGGAGCATTCGCAATCTGTTCCGACAATGACTTTACAGAAGAAGAATTAGAGATTGCAAAATCCATTTACAGCACAATCGGAATTATTGAAATGGTACCGGAACACTTGATTGATGCTGCCTGTGCATTAAACGGCGGTGGTCCTGCTTTCGTTGCTATGTTCATTGAAGCCATGGCCGATGGTGGAGTAAAACAGGGGCTTCCTAGAAAAACAGCTTATCGCCTTGCAGCACAGACTGCTCTCGGTACAGCCAAAATGATTCTTGAAAAAGAATTACATCCAGGTGAAATCAAAGACATGGTAACCTCCCCAGGCGGAACAACCATCGAAGGATGTGAGGCACTGGAAAAAGGCGGCATGAGAGGTGCCGTTATCGACTGCATCAACAAAGCCGCTGAAAAATCCAAGAAGTTATAGATGGGAATTTAGATGAGTTAGTTGGTGATTGGGTGTGTACGGCGAGAGGATGGATGGGATGGTTGCCATTGCGGAGTCCTTCGCTAAGAATCCATAACAGGAAAAGAAGCAGATATTTTGTGACCAGGCTGATTCACCCCGAAATCCTGATGATTTCGAGGCTCAGCAGCCTTCTCAGATCTGGCTTGAAGCCAAATCTTCGCGCAAAATATCTGCTTCTTTTCCTGTAACGGATTCTATCGCTTGTCCAACGAATGGCAACCATCCCCTCCATCTTCTCGCCTGACATCCCCCAAATCCGCGACTTCCTCATCCGAGAGAATTCCTGCGCGTCATGCAGAGGGAAAGATCATAGTAAAGATATTGTCAAAAAACTGGCAGAATAACTAACTGATTCTTCCATTGAAATAATGATGAATAGTATAAAAACATCGCTCCCCATTGCGCTTCGCGCCATGAATTCCTCCAGATGAGTTCGTTCAGTAATTGGGAATGTCAGGCGCAAGGGAGTTGGATAGGCTGGTCTGTTTCCGTCTAGCCAAGCGATAGAATCTGTTACAGAAAAAAGAGTTGCAATTCCGTGTGAGAATTTGGCATCCAGCCAAATTCGAAAGGACTGCTGAATCGAGAAATTATCCAAATTTCTCGGTGAATCAGTCCGGTCACGAAATTACAACTCTTTTTTCTGTTATGGATTCTCAGCGAAGGATACCGGAAACAGACCAGCCTATCCAGCTCCCTTGCGCCGTACACCTTCCAATTACCAACTAACTCAACTAAATTCCTACTTCCCCTGCATCCTTTTAATTACCTTTAATCTGGTAAATTCTTCTCTTTCTTTTTCTTCCAGGGCATTACTGATGTTATAAACCAGATTAGTATACATCGGGATTGTAATATTTTTCAGTGCATTGGCGCGTTTCTGTGTCTTCTTGATATTCGTAGCCAGGCGATAAGCTGAATTTTCAACTTCAGCCAGCTTGATCGTCAATGCTTTCACCTCACGGAATGCCTCTCTGGCAATATCAATAGACTCATGCGTGGCACCGAATGCATAAGTCAGTTTATTCTGTTTCTCATCATATTTTATATGCGGAATTTCTGTTCCCATAATACTTCGCGTCTGAATACGGATAGAATCCTCTATCGGAACAGTAAAGGCCAACTCCTGTACTTTACTGATTCCCAGCTCAATATTGGCACGCTGCAGACAGGCATATGCTTTCGTAAAGGTCGAATCAATCTCTTCCTGGATATCTTTCGCCTCATCAATCAACCCCATCAATTCCTTTAAGAGGATATTACGTTTCTTATCCATCAGCTCATATCCCTGACGCGCAAGTGCCAGCGAATTCTTAGCAAGCATTAAGTTTCCTTTTGTAGGAAATTCTCTCGGATCCATATACAAACCTCTTTTCTACTGCTAATCTTATTACAGTCTACAGACTATCTGCTATTTCCAAATATCGCAACTAGTCTGTTGCCGGTGTATAGTATTTATCGATCAGTTTTGTATCAATTCGGTCGAGCTCTTCTTTTGGCAATAACCGCAGAAGTTCCCAGCCCAGATCCAGCGTTTCCTGAATCGTCCGATTCTCCGTCGGGCCCTGGCCGATGTAACGTTTTTCAAACTCTACACCAAACTTCAGATATTTTTTATCAATCGGAGACAATTCATCTTCGCCGATAACAGAAGCCAGATTTCTTGCCTCTCCTACTTTTGCATATGCAGAAAACAACTGGTTTGCCAAATCCTGATGATCTTCACGGGTATATCCAGCTCCAATTCCATCCTTCATCAGACGTGACAGGGACGGAAGTACACTGATCGGCGGATAGATCGCCTGCCCATGAAGGCTTCGGTCTAATACAACCTGGCCCTCTGTAATATATCCGGTCAGATCCGGGATCGGATGTGTAATATCATCATTTGGCATCGTAAGGATCGGAAGCTGCGTTACAGATCCATTTGAACCCTCTACAATTCCGGCACGCTCATAGATGGTTGCCAGCTCACTGTACAGATAACCCGGGTATCCCTTTCGAGAAGGGATCTCTCCTTTGGAGGATGAGACTTCTCGTAACGCTTCTGCAAACGAGGTCATATCCGTCAGGATAACAAGGATATGCATATTGCATTCAAATGCCAGATATTCTGCCACTGTCAGCGCAACTTTCGGTGTGATCAGACGTTCCACCACTGGGTCATTTGCCAGGTTCAGGAACATACATACATGGTCAGATACTCCGCTTTCTTCAAATGTTTTCCGAAAGAATTCCGCCACATCATGCTTTACACCCATTGCTCCAAATACAATCGCAAATTCTCCTTCTGCGCCATCTCCCAGAGATGCCTGCTTAACAATCTGTGCTGCCAGCTGATCATGCGGCAGTCCATTTCCCGAGAAGATCGGAAGCTTCTGTCCACGAATCAGTGTTGTCAGTCCATCAATTGCAGAGATTCCAGTCCGGATATAGTTTCGCGGATATTCTCTGCGCACCGGGTTCAGTGGAAGTCCGTTGACATCTCTTCGCTCCACTGCCGTAATCGAGCCCAGTCCATCGATTGGTTCTCCGATTCCGTTAAAAGTACGCCCCAGCATATCCGGTGATACTGCCACTTCCATCGGACGCCCGGTCAATTTTGTATGCGTATTCTGAAGGGACATATTCTCCGTTCCTTCAAACACCTGTATAATCGCCTTGTCTTCATTCAGTTCAACAATACGGCCCATCTTCTTGATGTTGCCTTCTACGACAAATTCAACAATCTCGTCAAAGAAAGCATTCTGCACTCCTTCCAGTACAACAAGAGGTCCGTTGATATTACTCAGTCCAAGATATTCTATTGCCATTTACGGTCCCTCCTTTATGCATTCTTTTCGATTACTCTCTGATAAAAATGGTCAATCTCCACTTTATATAGATCTAGCAGCTGCAGATCATCGTTTGGAACATCATATTTCATTGCAATTACTTTCTCGAAGATTCCTTCCGCCTTTAACACAGACATCGGCATTCCCATTGCAACAAGAGCCCGGGATGTTTTATACAGATATAAGATAACATCCATCATCTTAAACTGCTTTTCCGGCGATACACAGGTATCATCTTTGTGGAAAGCATTCTGCTGCAGGAAGCCCAGACGGATTACTCTGGCGATCTCCAGGATCAGTTTCTGATCATCCGGAAGTACATCTCCGCCGATCAATTTTACAATCTCCATCAGGTTACTCTCCTGGCTCAGAATGGTCATCATTCTGTTTCGATAATCTGTAAACTTCGGCGACACATGGTCTGCGTACCATCCACTGAGATCATTCAAATATTCACTATAACTGTTCAGCCAGTGAATTGCCGGAAAATGTCTTGCATACGCCAGAGATTTATCCAGTCCCCAGAAGCATCTCACAAATCGCTTGGTATTCTGCGTAACTGGTTCTGAAAAATCTCCTCCCTGAGGAGATACTGCTCCGATAATGGATACAGACCCCACCTTGCCATTCAAAGTCTGCATCATACCAGCTCTTTCATAAAATGCTGACAGCCGGGAAGCCAGATATGCAGGAAAGCCTTCCTCAGCAGGCATCTCTTCCAGACGTCCGGACAACTCACGCAGAGCCTCTGCCCAACGCGAAGTAGAATCAGCCATAATAGCCACATCATATCCCATATCCCGATAATACTCTGCCAGTGTAAGTCCTGTATAGATAGAAGCCTCACGGGCTGCCACAGGCATATTCGAAGTATTGGCAATCAAAGTGGTACGATCCATCAATGGGTTACCGGTTCTCGGATCCTCCAGCTGAGAGAATTCTTCCAATACCTGCGTCATCTCATTCCCACGCTCTCCACATCCGATATAGATAATAATGTCTGCATCCGCCCACTTCGCAATCTGATGCTGCATCATCGTCTTTCCTGTTCCGAAGCCTCCCGGAATCGCTGCAGTTCCTCCCTTTGCAATTGGGAACATGGTATCCACGATACGCTGTCCTGTAATCAGTGGAATATTTGCCGGGAATCGATGAGCCGACGGTCTCGGAACACGGATCGGCCAGCGCTGTGTCATCGTAAGATCTCTCCTGCTGCCATCCAAAAGTTCCAGCGTAACCAGCACATCCTCTATCGTATACTGCCCATCCGGAACAACGGAGACAACCGTTCCTTCTACATCTGGCGGCACCATACACTTATGAACAATTGCACGTGTCTCCGGAACCTCCGCAATAATGCTTCCGCCATGGACCACATCTCCAACACACACCGTCATATGCGTATCCCACAACTTTTCTCTGTCCAGCGAATCCACACTGATTCCTCGGGTGATAAATGACCCGGCAGTATCCGCGATTCGATCCAACGGACGTTCAATTCCATCAAATATATTATTCAGAATTCCCGGTGCCAGAGTAACGGATACTGCTGATCCAGATGACTCCACGATCTCGCCCGGTTTTAATCCTGATGTTTCCTCATATACCTGTATCGTTGTCAGATCCTTATCCAGGGAAATCACTTCGCCCACCAGCCTCTGTTCCCCTACATATACCATCTCTGACATCTTAAAATCAGTCATACCTTTCAAGTAGATAACGGGACCATTGATTCCGTAGATTTTTCCAGTTGATACACTATTCAACTCCCGCACCTCCTCTGAATACAAACTCACGATATTCTTTTTCAATTGCGCCCTTGAACGCATGATCAATCAGAATATTCCGTTCTCTGATCACGGCCCGCACACCTCCGATAAAGTCCTCTTTACTTACGGTAAGTGCCATGCCGGTATGTTCCTCCAGATAATCTTTCTTATCTTCATCCGTCGGATTAATGTAGATCGTCATAGCTGCCCCATCTGCAAATCGGGCCGACTTATTAATATACTCAATCAGAAGACGCTTATATTCTTCCGTCTTCATGAAGTCCCGTATCAGTTCCTCAACCTCCCGGAACAGCTCCTTTTTCAACTCTTTTTGTGTCTTTCCCAGTTCTCTTTTTAATTCCAGCTGCGCCTTGGACATCGCCATATTCAGCTGCTGCTTTGCATGGACTCTTTCCGCCTTCACTCTCATCTCCGACTGTCGGGTTGCTTCTATGCGGTGCTGCTCAAATACGCCCATCAGCGCATCTTCATGCTTTTTCATAATAGCATTGCCCTCTGTTCTGGCTTCTTCCATCGCTGCGGCCTGCAAATGTGATATCTTCTCTTCTATTGTCAAGTGTGTCACCTTCTTTTCAATTGGAATTTCATTCCATCTATAATTTCAGGCCAATCGCCTCATTTACATATGATGTGATAAAATCTTTCTTACGTCCGGTTCCGTGTCTGTCAGGAATCTCTATCAAAAGCGGCATCTCTCGTCCCAGCTTGATCTCATCGATCAGATCCGGGAATTCTCTGCCGAACTTTTCCGTCAGCAGTATGATTCCCACTGTCTTATCATTCATCGCAGTCTCAATGGCCTCCCGAAGCTCCTCTCTTTCATGAACCACTACACCATCGACACCAGCCAGCCGCATTCCTGTCAGCGTATCGATATTATCACTGATCAGATACATCTTCATCTTACAATTTACCTAAGATCATGAAGGAGATGATCAGTCCATACAGACATACACCTTCTGCAAGACCTACGAAGATCAGAGACTTACCAAGTGCGCTGGAGTCTTCACTGATTGCTCCAAGAGCAGCACTGGCAGCACTGGCAACGGCAATACCACCACCTACACAAGACAAACCGGTTGAAAGTGCAGCGGCAAGGTAACCGAATCCTGTAGCATTTGAAGCAACATTTTCTGCAGTGTCAGCAGCCTGTACCGGATCCCCGCCAAACATCATGATTGCTGCAATTACAAATACTCCAAAATAAAAGAATACATTGGTTCCAATTGCTCGTTTATATCTTTTTCTGGATTTTTCTCCGAGCAGATAATAGCCAAATGGAATAATAATACTAAGTACCAAAGTTGCAATGAGTAATAATTTTACTGTTAATGTCATGATTGATATCCTCCTTATGTTTGGATTATTAATGTTCTTTACTATGATTATTAAACGGTTTGAATTCTCGTCCGTTTCCTTTATAAAACCGGCTGAACATCTCGTAGTATTCCAGACGAAGTACCTGGATTCCAACGACCAGTCCCTCCAGTCCACATACCAGAATATTGCCCAGTACAAATACGATCCAGTTCGTACTTCCCTCAGATGCACCGGACAGCATAAGTACAACTTCCATCATTGCCGCATGACTGACTGCAAATGCGCCGATTCGCACATAAGATATGGTATTGGAAAAGTAACTCAGCATTGTCTCGAACAATTCAAAAAATGCCTGCACAAAGAACATGACTTTTCCTTCTTCCATCTTCTTATGTCGCTTCTGGACCAGATTGGCAAGAGGTTCTTTGAACACGAACATCAAAATCGGAACTCCCAGGAAGATAACCATCATAATATTTCCCGGAACTTTATGTCCTGTCATATACAAGACGATCGTAAGAACGAGAAAGCCATAGAACACAAGTCCTGCCACTCCGTTATTCGAAAACAGCCCGTTTTCCAGATCATGTGACTTTATAGCGTTAACCACATTGAAGATCATCACCAGCAGATTCAGCGCCATACCAAATGCAATTGCCACAACAAATACGGTATTCAGCTGACCGATAAACGGAAGATTCGTCATTGCTTCCACCGGCCTTAACCAATGTGCTTCAATAATATTCTCAAATCCAAATATACTGCCGAACATATATCCAAAAAATGTCGAGAAAAGACCGGCGATGGATATGATTCCCGCCAGATCGATCTTCTTGATCAGATAGAGCAGACCGCCGATAACAAACAGGCACAGTCCCTGCCCCATATCTCCAAACATGGCACCAAAAATAAATGTATACGTCAGTGCCACGAACATCGTCGGATCCATCTCGTCGTGAGCCGGAAGCCCATACATACGGATAAACATCTCAAACGGCTTGAAGAACCGAGGGTTTTTCAACTTCGTCGGTGGATCTCCAAAGAACTTTTCCTTATCCTCTTCTACCACGATGAACACCTTATCATCGTGCTCTGCTTCTTTTACAAAGGCCTCAACATCTTTTTCGCCCATCCAGCCGCAGAGGATATAATAATCTTCTTTATTATCTCCTACATCTGTCCTTGCCGCCATCTTTCGTACATCGAAGTTATTCGATAACTCTTCCAGCCTTCTTCTTGCACCAAGAAGCTGTGACGCATGCTTTGTCATGAGTTCTTCGATTTTAGTATCAATTTCCTTCATCTGTTCTGCAGAATCATTAATTTCTTTCTGGATATCCTGGCATGCCAGTTCCGGTGTCCCGACATAATCTCTGGATAGCGAGATTCTTTCAAAATGAAGAGAATTGAATACCGAGTCCACTTTACTTGCCTCGGCATTCGAGACAAAATAGCAGCCATAGACATAATTCTCATTCCGGACACCTTCCAGGAATATTGCATTCAGATCACTAAACAGATATCTCTCCAGTCTCTTATAATAATCGACTTCAATTCTCCCGAAACGAACCTTCATATACTTATATCTCATGACTTTGTAGAGATCCAGCTCCAGTGGTCTGAACGGCTCCAGTACATTCAGGTTATCCTTTATGCCATCTGCTTTCTTCTTTAAAAGTTCTTTCTTTTCTACCAGTTCCAGATAATTATGATTAATATTCCGAATCAATGTAATCATCTCGTCTTCCGTCATGGAAGCGTCCACATGAACATTTCCATCCGGTATCAAAGCCGCAAACTGTTCTGCCTTTGCTAATGGTTCCTTATACGGATTCACCTCTACAAAAGGCATGAGATTGTCTGTCGTCTTTAATTCAGTAAGGGCGTTCTCAAGCTGCATCTCATATTTTGACAGATATACATCACATACACGGTCAATATCTGTTCTTGGTCCGCTAATGCTCAAAAACTTCATTTTTACAATCATTCAATCACACCTCCTAGGTATCCTAACGTTTCTCTTGAAGATAAGCCGTAACGGATACATTCAAGGGCTGTAGTTAGTTTATATATTTCTTCTTCTTTTAAAAATAAATACGTATTGACCGTTGCTATAGAATATGGATTCTTTCTTCGGTCACTCAAATATAATCGCTTCAGACATTCTTTATAGATATGTTCCAGTTTCTTTCCCTCAAAACCAACAAGTTTCTTTGCATAATAAGTCGTCCCAAGCTGCCGTTCGAATTCTTCCAGTGTAGGTGCCTCGACCAGCATTTTAAATTCCTCAACACTGATTCGATAATGAATCGGAATAGTAAGGGAATAGATATCTGGTGGAAGCATATGATAATACTTCTTAGCACGATAGATCCACTGGATATTCAGAAGATCGATCTTCGTTCCACAGTCCCTGGTATAAAGTTCCAGTTCCTTCCCTTTCAGAAGCCGCTTATTCTTTTTCCACATACTGGAAAAATAATACAGATCCAATGCCAGATCATAATCAAAGAGATTCGCATCCTCTGCATCTCTTAGCTTCTGGAGAGGAGCATAATACTCCGTTCCCCGCAGGTTATCTACCAATTCTACAATATTTCTTGATGTGATCAACTTATCAATGGATATCTGGGAATACTTATCAAAGAATTCTTTTTTATATTCTAGATCAAACGGTTTATCGTAATGATTAAATATGATACGCAGACAATAATTAATCAGATCAATCTCATACCTCTTCCAGTATATCTTCAGGAACTTCTTCTGTTCCATTCCCGCAAACCGGAAAATTCTTGTGTAATCATCAAACAACGACTGATACAGCACTTTTTCCACATTGCCGCGGTGATACAACGAGACATCCATCCGATTAACATAATCTGCATAAGCCGGCTTTTCTTTCAGATAATCTATAGCTTCCGGTACGCTTTTCAGATTCGCAATATTCTCAAAATCTTTTTCTGTAAGGAGCTTTGCCTGCATCGCACGGACCTTTGTAACAATTCCGCTGTATGACATAACATTTCCCATGTTTTACACCTCTATTATATGCTTCAAAATCTCCTGGGCATATGCGCTGTGATTTTTTTCAAATTCTTTTCTCAGATTATCAATCGTCGACTGATTCTTCTCTCTCTGATCCGCCAGGATCCGTTCCATCTCCCTGTCGGCTTCTGCTTTAATCTGATCCAGTTGTACCTGCGTCTCACTTTCCAGATTCTCATCAAACTGGTCCCGCTTCCTCTGAATCTCTTTCTCAATCTCTTTTTTCTGAGCCTCGGCATGCTCCACAATTGCTTCCGCAGTCATCTCTATATCCGCTAATTTTTCAACAACAGATTCCATAGGCGCCTCCATTTTCCTATAATTACACTCATGTTATAATAATACTCTTATTTTTTCAAATTTCCATAGTCAATATTACCAAAAAATTACAACCTTGTTACTTACTTAATACGCTTATGCAGAATTGACTTTTGTCCTCTCAGGCGATAAACTAGGAGATATGCTATAATGCTTGAAAATAGGGAGGAATCGCGTATGCGTCTTAGAAATATACCACGTGCAGAAGGTGTATTGAACGACTGTAAAGAAGTTGTTAAAAATGAAACTGATTTTAAAGGAAATTGGCAAAATATATTTAATAATACCAACCCCATACATATAGAAATCGGAATGGGAAAAGGAAAGTTCCTCCTCTCCCTTGCTCAGTGTAATCCAGATATCAATTACATTGGCATCGAGAGATATTCCAGTGTCCTTCTTCGTGCAGTGGAAAAATTCCAGGAAATGGAAACTGCTCCATCTAACATTCGCTTCATCTGTATGGATGCTGCTGATATCGCAGAGGTATTTGCTCCTGATGAAGTCTCCCGTATATATCTGAATTTCTCAGATCCATGGCCGAAGGCTCGTCATGCCCGCAGACGCTTGACTTCTGCTGAATTCTTTGCACAATATGACCGGATACTCACTCAGGACGGGACTGTTGAATTCAAGACAGATAACAGGCCCCTCTTTGATTTTTCCGTAGAACAGCTAAAAGAATCTTCCACATTTGAACTTGCCGCCTGTACCTACGACTTACATAACACACCAGATATGAACCAGGGCAATATTATGACAGAGTATGAAGAAAAGTTCTCTTCCATGGGTAACCCTATCTGCAAATTAATCGCTCACAGGAAATCTTCATAATATCTCTCTGTGCCAAAGTCTTGTACATCTGCATATATTAATATAGAAGAATTTATATCTGGATGTAAGCATATGGGACGCAGACAAAAAAAAGGAATCAAACAAAAGATCTGTGAATTTACTTACCGCCAAAAAGGATTACACAACAAATTAATCTGTCTAAGGCACTCTATGGATGAAGTATATCGCATATTGAATCCCAGATGCTAGAAGATGAGAAAAAGAAAGGTTGAATAATATGTTACACTTAACAGCCAAAAATTTTACGGCTGAGGCGAAACACGGCCCACTCCCGGTTGTTGTCATGTTCTATGCAATATGGTGCGGCAAATGCGCTATGATGAAGCCGGTTGTAGAGGAAATCGAGAAAAAATATGAAGGCCAGATTAAATTCTGCGAAGTAGAAGTTGACGAATCGGCTGTACTTGCCGCCAACTACGAAGCAAATATCGTTCCGACATTCGTATTCTTTCGAAAAGGCGAATTACTTGGAAGTATGCAAGGTGTCATAGACGAAGAGCTATTTGATCAACGTCTACAGAAAATCTTCAGAAATAGTTAATGCATATTTTATTTGCAAAAATAGCGGAATATGGTATATTAGGGTAGAATCATGAAGTCTCCGTGTGGCAGTCGACGAAGCTATAGCCATTTTGCTTGCGTCGGCTGTCGCCGCAAAAGAACAAAAAGGAGGTATGGTGTTTACACCAGACATTATGAAAAAGATAAAACGAACATTACCATTAATCATGGCTGCAGTGCTTACCTGCTCCAGCCTGCCTCTGGTAGCTCAGGCTGACAGCTCAAAGGTTGTAACTCTTGGCGCCAATCTTACAGAGGAACAGAAAACTTCCATGTACGAATATTTCGGAACTTCTGCTGATGAAGTGGATACCATCGAAGTAACCAATGCAGATGAAAGAAAATACATGGAAGGAATCGCTTCTGAGGAACAGATTGGAACTCGTACATATAGCTGTTCCTATGTGGAACCGACCAGCAGTGGCGGTGTACAGGTAAAAGTTGCAAACCTGACTTATGTAACCAGTTCTATGATTGCAAGTACATTATTAACTTCCGGTGTTGAGAACTGCAATGTTGTTGCTGCCTCTCCAATCGAAGTATCCGGTACCGGAGCATTGACCGGAATCATGATGGCTTATGAACAGGCAAGCGGTGAAACTCTGGACGAAGGACAGAAGGAAGCTGCCACTCAGGAACTGATAACTACCGGAGAACTTGCCGATACCATCGGTCAGGAACAGGCAAGCGACCTGATGAACGAAGTAAAAGAAGACGTCATTGATAACAACTTAACAGATGAAGGTGAGATTCAGGATGCAGTCAACGAAGCCGCAGATAAATATAACATCACCCTTTCCGAAGGACAGATGGCTCAGATTGTATCTCTGATGCAGACAATCTCTCAATACGATTATGACACAAAAGCATTGAAGAAGACACTGGACAACTTGAACGGAGAAAGCGACGGATTCTTCTCCAACCTCTGGAGTTCTGTCAAGGGATTCTTTACCGGTGATTCTAACGACGGCGGAATCATCAACGATACTCAGGACGATATCCTCGGAGCAGATGCCATCATTGACAGCACATTGGATGCAGTCGTCGGCGAAGAAAAAGAAAGCTTCTGGGATAAAATAGTTGGATTCTTCAAAGATCTCTTCAGCGGAGAGGATGAAGATACCAACGAAGATACAGAAGAAGTAGACGAAGACGCTGACACCGATGAAGAAGAAGACAATACCGATGATACAGATATCACAGACGATTCCGATCTCGATGGAAGTGATTCCACAGATGATGCTGCAATCAACGATTCCACCGCAGACGGAACCGATACAGACACCTCCGGTGACACCGGATTGGTCATCGATGATGGCACAACCGATTCCAGCGAGAGTGTTCAGTAGGAATTTTGATAGGTAAGTTTTGTGATTGAGGAGTGCACGACGCAAGGGAGTTGGATCGGTTGGTCTGTATCCGGTATCCTTCGCTGAGAATCCATAACAGAAAAAAGAACTGCAATTTCGTGACCGGACTTGCAGTTCTTTTTTCTGTAACGGATTCTAGTGCTTGGATAAACGGATACAGACCAACCGATCCAACTCCCTTGCGCCTGACATTCTCAATCACGGAACGAACTCATCTGGGGGAATTCCTAGCGTGAAGCGCAATGAGGTACGATATTCTTATACTATTCATTATTATTTTGATGGAAATATTGGTTAGTTATTCTGTCAAACTATTGCCAATATCTTTCCCTTTTTGTCATACGCAGGAATCCTCGCAGATGAGGAAGTTTCGGACTTGGGAATGACAGGCGAGAGGATGAATGAGATGGTTGACATTCGTTGGACAAGCGTTAGAAGCCGTTACAGAAAAAGGAGCAGACATTTTGCGCGAAGATCTGGCCTCAAGCCAGATCTAAGAAGGCTGCTGAGCCTCGAAATCATCAAGATTTCGGGGTGAATCAGCCTGGTCACAAAATATCTGCTCCTTTTCCTGTTATGGCTTCTCAGCGAAGGACTCCGCAATGCCAACCATCCCATTCATCCTTGCGCCGTACACTCTCAATTACCAACTCACTCATCTAAATTCCCACTTAAAACTCAAATATAGCAACTCCATATGCTGGCAATTTATATTCGAAGGAATATGGTCTTCCATCGCATTCTTCCTTCTTAGCCTTATAAACAAGTGGTCTTTCTTCTCCTTTTCCACCATATTTCGGATCATCACTATTCATGATCAGCTTATACTGTTTCTTTCTCGGTACACCGACACGATAATCTTCTCTCTCTACTGGTGTAAAGTTACATACGAACAGGAGGTTCTTTTTATTTCCTTTGGAATGTCTGATAAAGCTGAAGATACTTCTGTCAGCATCGTCTGCGTTGACCCACTCGAAACCATCCCAGCTGTCATCCTGCTCATACATTGCTTTATTCTTCTTATACAGATGGAGCAGATCTCTTACCCAGTTTTGCATCTGCAGATGTTCCTCTTCTGCCAGAAGATACCAGTCTAACTCTCGTTCTTCACTCCACTCACGAAGCTGGGCAAATTCCTGTCCCATGAACAGAAGCTTCTTTCCTGCATGTCCCATCATAAAGGCATATCCGACTTTTAGATTCGCATATTTGTCGAAACCAAGGCCCGGCATCTTGTTCAGCATAGAACACTTCAAGTGAACAACTTCATCATGTGATAATACCAGAATAAAGTTCTCGCTATGTGCATAACTCATAGCAAATGTCATCTGATTGTGATTATATTTTCTGAAGTATGGATCCAGTTTCATATATTCTATAAAATCATGCATCCATCCCATATTCCATTTCAGGCTGAAACCAAGGCCATCGTCTTCAACATCTCCGGTAACCTTCGGCCAAGCTGTAGATTCCTCTGCAATCATTAATGCACCTGGATTACGTTTTTTTACAATGGAATTCAGATGTTTAAAGAAATCAATTGCTTCAAGATTCTGATTTCCGCCATATTTATTAGAAATCCACTGA
The DNA here is from genome assembly GCF_050313695.1 of Bariatricus sp. SGI.161. Classification (NCBI taxonomy): domain Bacteria; kingdom Bacillati; phylum Bacillota; class Clostridia; order Lachnospirales; family Lachnospiraceae; genus Bariatricus; species Bariatricus sp. SGI.161. The sequence goes on along the minus strand of NZ_JBNPLX010000004.1, from coordinate 49,771 downwards.
CCAGTCTGTTTTCCATAGTCAAGATAAAGCATGGATGCAACCGCATCTACTCGCAGACCATCTACATGGAAATATTCAATCCAGAACAAAGCATTAGAAATCAAAAAGTTACGCACTTCATTTTTTCCATAATCAAAAATCTTGGTTCCCCAATCTGGATGTTCTCCCTTTTTCGGATCTGCATATTCATATGTAGGGGTTCCATCAAAATTAGCCAATCCGTGTATATCTCTCGGGAAATGAGCCGGTACCCAGTCCAGGATAACTCCGATTTTATTCTTATGAAGATAATTAATCATCCACGCGAAATCTTCTGGTGTTCCATAACGAGAAGTCGGTGCAAAGTATCCCGTCACCTGATATCCCCAGGAACCGTCAAACGGATGTTCCGCAATTCCCATCAATTCAACGTGAGTATATCCCATATCTTTTACGTACTTTACAATTTCCTTTGCAAACTCACGATAATTATAGAATCCCGTACCTTCCGTTCCAAGATGCCGTTTCCAGGAACCAATATGTACTTCATAGATAGACATTGGTTCTTTCATATGATTCCACTGTTCACGCTTCTCCATCCAGACAGAATCTGTCCACTTAAGTTGGGAAATATCCGTCACTCTTGATGCTGTACCCGGTCTTAGCTCTGCATAATTCGCATATGGATCAGACTTAAAAACATATTCTCCTGTATATGTCTCCACACAGTACTTATATAAAGCTCCCTCTTCAACACCCGGAATAAAACATGTGTATATTCCCAATGGTTCTTCTCTCTCCATTGGATTAGCTTCCATGCTCCACTCATTGAAATCGCCCACTACAGACACAGAACGCGCATGCGGTGCCCATACTGCAAAATATACGCCCTCTTTTTTCCCTTTTTTCACTCTATGAGCTCCCATTTTTTTGTAAATCTCATAGTGTGTTCCCTGTCCAAAAAGGTACTGGTCCAGTTCGCCGATTTCATATGGTTTTTTCTTTTTCTCTGCCATATAACTATCCCTCACATTCTGTTGCGATATACTATTATTATACTTTAGACCATCATAAAAAGAAAGAGTTTTGGTGAATCTTACTCACCAAAACCCTACTTTTATTCATCCCTTATATTTTGAAATCTTCCTCTTTCAAAATAATTCTGTCAGACTCATCTGTGCTTCTTCCAAACACCCTCCTTGCCAAATGCTTTACATTTGCCTTCTGAGAATGTTCAATCGCCTCATCCATAATTTCCTTAACCTCTGCAACAGATACCGCATGATCTTCTCTCTGCATCACATCAATTCTGCTGTATAATGCAAGAATTCCCATTTCATCCAGTTTATAACCATTTTCCTTCGCATATGTCTGTCCGAACGTTACCAATTCATCATTTATAAATACCGGAAGTTCCAGTCTTGAAGTAAACTTCTTCTTAAAATCTGGATTGGCGGTCATCAGACGCTCCAGTGGTTTTCTCTGATCTTCCAGTACAAAAAGAAGTTCTCCTGTCTTCTTTTCCATCAGATAATTTAACTCTTTAATTGTTCTGGAATTCAATTTGCCTGCCTTTTCGATAATAATTGCACCGCCGCGAAGCTTCTGAATAATATTCGTCAATTCCTTCTTATTCAATGATTCTCCTGTTACAATCGCTACCTTTCCTTGCTTCAGGTTCCTCTGCTTCTGAATTGCCTTTACAATATCTACTGCAAGTACCGTCTTACCAGAACCTTTACGTCCGATTACCAGAAGGTTTCCTGTCTTTGAGGTTCCTTCTCTCTGTGCTCTCCTGTCATTATCAAGAACTTCCACGATCTGTTCACTCATTCCTCTTACCGGAACAAAATAAGAGAACAATTTTTTCTGCTCTTCGGTAAGTCCTGCTTTCAGACCAATCTCGCTGGTTGCACTCAGATCATAACGTCCGGTCACAACAAATCCTGTATCAAACGGAACTCCACCGCCTTTTGACTTTTTAATTCTTTTCTGAATCTCTTCTTCAGATGGCTCCTCAATTTCAAGAGTCTCCGTTATCGGTTCAGGTTCTGCCTTTTCAAGTTCCTCCTCTTCGAAATCTTCCTCTGCAAAGTCTTCTTCCTCAAGTTCTTCTTCAAAATCTGCTTCTTCAAAGTCTTCCTCCTCGAAGTCTTCTTCTCCGAAGTCCTCCTCCTCAAAGTCTTCTTCCTCGAAATCTTCCTCTCCGAAGTCTTCTTCCTCGAAATCTTTCTCTCCGAAGTCTTCTTCTCCAAAGTCTTCTTCTCCGAAGTCTTCCTCCTCAAAGTCTTCTTCTCCGAAGTCTTCTTCCTCAAAGTCTTCTTCAAACTCCTCTGCAAAGTCTTCTTCGAAATCGCCGATAAAATCTTCTATATCAAAGTCTTCTTCCTGATCTTCTACTTCCTCTGTTTCAAAGGTATCTTCCAGCGCATCGGCCTCGAAATTATCTTCTTCTACATCATTCTCCATTTCTTCCATCAATTTTACAATATCATCTGGAATTCTCTGTGTCTTTCCCTGAATGATCGTATCTGCTTCCTCAGCTGCTTTTCTGGCCGCTTCTTCTTCCGCCGCTTTTCTAGCTGCTTCTTCCTCCGCCGCTTTTCGGGCTGCCTCCTCGGCTGCTTTTCTGGCTGCTTCTTCTTCCGCCGCTTTCCGGGCTGCCTCCTCGGCTGCTTTTCTGGCTGCTTCTTCTTCCGCCGCTTTCCGGGCTGCCTCCTCGGCTGCTTTTCTGGCTGCTTCTTCTTCCGCCGCTTTCCGGGCTGCTTCTTCTTCCGCCGCTTTTCGAGCCGCTTCTTCCGCTGCTTTTCGGGCTGCTTCTTCTTCCGCCGCTTTTCGGGCCGCTTCTTCCGCTGCTTTTCTGGCTGCTTCTTCTTCCGCCGCTTTTCGGGCCGCTTCTTCCGCTGCTTTTCTGGCTGCTTCTTCCTCCGCCGCTTTTCGGGCCGCCTCCTCGGCTGCCTTTCTGGCTGCTTCTTCTTCCGCCGCTTTTCGGGCCGCTTCTTCCGCTGCTTTTCTGGCTGCTTCTTCTTCCGCTGCTTTTCGGGCCGCCTCGGCTGCCCTTTTCTCTACTTCTAAGCGTTCTGCTTCTTTACGACGTTCTGCCGCTTCCCGCTCTTTTCTAATTCTCTCGCGGTCTTCCTGCTTCTTCTTTTCAATTACTTCAGCATTCGCCTTCTGCTTCGCTTCCCACTCCTGAAGGATTTCTTCAATGCGCATCTGTCCCGTAACTCTTAATGCTTCATCTTTTTCCTTCATTGCTTTCTCTTCTATATTAATTCCACTGGCGATTGCCACTCCAGTTGCAAGTGCTTCTTGCAAAGTTGCACCCTTTACAACTCTCGTAATTGCAGAATGCTTTTCTGGCTTTTCTTCTGGGACCTCTTCTTCCATTACTTCCGGCAATTCTTCTGCGACATCTATTCCATTCTGCTTCAATTCTCTTGCAACGTCCTGAACTTTTTCCTCTTCCGCCGCCTCTGCTTCACGAATAATTTCTGCCATTGGCGTTTTTGCCCGTGCCGGCTTCTTTTCTTCTGTCTTTTCAGGCTCTTCTTTCTTTGGTGCGCCTGGACGAGCATCGTATTTTTCCTTCTGAAGCGGGGTCAATGGCTTATACTTCATCTTCAATTCCATTGCCTGATAGACATACTTGCCTTCACTGAACCACAGAATCAGATCATCACATTCTTCCAGACATTCTGCGGTCATTCCTGCTTCATGATATAATTTTGCCAACTCGTACGCCCATTTTTCAACATACTCCGCCTTTTTAAAATCTTCCATAGCATGAATCTGTTCTTCTAATGGTGCTCCCTGTGCTCTCAGGATCTTGTATTTCAAAATATACTGATTTGGATCTTTTGGTGCAAGTTTGACAAATTCTTCATAACAATCTGATGCCTCTTCAAAATCTTCTATCTTTAACGCCAGATTACCGAGCCGGTATACGATCTTTCTGCTTCCCGGAGCGCGATCAAAAGCAACAAATAATATATCTCGGCTCTTCTGGAATTCTCCGTTATATTCATAGATCTCACTTACCATATTCAGCATAGACACATTCTTAACTCTACGCCAGTCAATAGTATCTGCAATCTCCATAGCTTTCTTATATTGTTTATTATCCATGTATTCGAGCATCTGCTCTGTCTTTACCCGATATTCATATTTATCCAAATTTCTCACCTCAAATAATTGTCAAAATAGTATATTTACTTACTTATATTTATATAAGTTTATCATATGGTTATAATAATGTCAAAATGTACAAAGAAAATTGTTAAAGATATATTACAAAAGTTACAACTTTATAACCTTATATTTCCATAAAAAAATAGCCATTAGAACCTTTTGATTATAATGGCTATTTTATATTAAATTTTATCATATACTTTTATATTAATCGGAGGGTTATCTTTTGATTCGATGTTCCCTTTTGCCTTTTTTATTTTATACTTATAACTCAAAGTCCAAGATTACTATACTCTTTTGATTAACGATTATATCCTAATCTTCGATACCATTATTTATATCCCTCAAATCTATATAACCAGATTCCTTAGCTATTAATACCTATAACCGTTCCTATTATAGCCAGTGCCCTTATCATTTGTCTATAATCATATTAAGTTATTTCTTCTATAACATTCCAGTTTATATAGTTTACGAATACATCTGATATATTAGGTAATGTTTCTTTACACATCTTCTAATATCTTTGAACTATTATGTGGTATTATCCTCAATATGTCTGCAAATATAATCTATATTATTTCCGGTTTCTCTTCTCCGACTCTTTTTATTATTATAATTACCGGCTATTCTCTATCCTCTATGGTTAAGGCTTATTCTCTGGGAACTTTCATTTGCCATACCACTAACATATTGACTTGTAAATTCGAAATTGTCCAATGGATTAAGCCTCCTTTAACTTATATTTCCAATTTTGTTATACCTCACCGACATATGAACTATAACTATCTTCATCCATTTCCCTTCTAAAAACATCTCATATAGAATTATTTATATGGGACATCCTTCACTTTTGATTCCCTTTCTCGTCAGGAATTCTTTTGGTTTATTTGGATTTCCTTTGGATTGATTATATAATAGCACTTGAGGTTGTATTTGTCAACACTATTTTTATATTTTCTTTCTATTAATTTATAATTTGATTCTTTTGTGCTAATTTTCAGATTTTTATTATTTTTTCGTTATATTTACAAAATTAAGTCGTCTGTTTTCTGGTAGTCCTTCAAACTATAGGCTTCTATAATATTGCCCTGTACAACGTACAATGTATCGTCTATGTAGACGCCTCTGACGCTTCGCAGTCCATTCCCGTTGATTTCTTCTTCCATATTGCAGACAAAGCCACTCTCTTCATCGTACGCAAAGAGATAGTATTTTTCTCCTCCCTGTGCATCACCGGAGAATCCAATGATATTACGTCCATAATCGATGAGTACTGCCTTATAATCATAAGAAACGTCTGTACTATATACATTTTCCAGGACATACGTATCTTTCTCTTTGACATCTGCAGGATCTGAAATATCAAACATGGACAGCTTGACACCATCGGTCGTCATAGTCTCTTCATCTACGTTCATACCAATTCCAAGTAGCTGATCTTCTCCGTAAAAATGCAGATAATCGGAAAACCCCGGAATCTTCAGCGAACCAATAATCTCTGGATGCTCCGGGTCTGACAGATCAACACTGAACAGAGGATCTGTCTCACGGAACGTTACGAAGTAACCGGTATCTCCCAGAAATCTGGCGGAATATACCCTCTCATCTTCAGCCATTCCTGTGATGGAACCGACAATTTCCAGTTCTTGATTCAGAATATATACGGAATTCGTCTCACCTTCGGTAGTTACCACTCGCAGATAGCCTTTATATTCATCGATCGAAAACGAATCATTGAGATATCCCTCAAACTGTCCCTGTGCTTCTGCTGTCAGCATTCCGTTCTTATAAGACACCTTTCGGACGGTTGTCACATCATTACTTGAATACCTCCATTCGGTCTCATAGAAATAAATATTTTCATTGCTGACATATACATCTCCACCCTTGGAAAATAGTGCTTTACTGTCTGTGATCTCAGAAGGATGTTCAAGATTGACCGCTGTAATCACTTCATACATATATGCCTGAGAGATTTGTGGCAGATAGATATCCTTTTCCTCTATGAGTTCACCATTTACCATCGGTATATAAGTCTCCGGTTCTTCTTTCCTCGCCTGATCCTGCAGATAGTAATCACTGAACAGATATAGATATCCATCCGACATACGAGATGAGTGATAGCTGCCGCTTTGGGTAACTGTACCTTGTATCTGTGGCTTTTGCGGATTCTGGATATCATAGGTAATGACTTTGACAGCATCCATATTGAGACCACTGTGACTACACACTACCACTAATTTCTTCTGTTCCGACGCCAGATAGAATTCGTAGATATAATCCTCTTCCACTGATATAGAAGATACTTTTTCCATATTTCCGCTGGCAGTGTCAACAATTGCTATCTCTTGTTCATTATCTTCCAGGATATACAGGTATCTTCCGTCCGTTTTTACTACATCTCCTTCATCAACACCTTCTTGTCTTACATTCGTCTGAGAATAATCTCCAGTTGACGCAGCATAGTCAGAAACTGCACTTTTCGAATCGGCCACGGATCCATTCGATCCATTTGTCAGAAAATTGCCCCCATCTAAGGCATACTCTTCCGTAATGCCGCCGCTCTCCATTGTGGATTCTTCCTGGTACGCTTCAATATAACGATATACCTGTTCATAATCTTCTGCAGTGGCAATGGTCTTACTGTCATTGATAACATTATCCGATGGCGTTGTCACCGTCTGTTGTTCCTGCCGGGAACCTGCCAATTGCCATACCGCAATTCCTGCCACAATCACCACACACGCAGCCGCCAGGGCACCCATCCGATACACTCGTATTCTTTTCTTCGGTTCCTTTTCTTCCAGCATCCGATGAATCCGATCCGGCCCAAGATTCTCTGGAATCTCGATATTCTCCGTCTGCTTCTGAATCTTATCTAATATCTCCTTTTCTCTTCTATCCATACAGCTGCCTCCCTTGACTCATCTTAATACACATTCCATCTTCTGCAGTGCACGTCGTCTCTTCGACCGCACAGTATTAGAATTTAAGCTCAGCATTTTCCCAATCTCTTTACTGTTATATCCACCAAAGACCGATAAACCTATAACAATCTGCTCTTCTTCTTCCAATACGAAAAATGCCCGCCTGATATCTACCGACAGACCTATGTCTTTTTCCTCAACGGAGAAAGATTCATATGTATCTTCCCATGAACACAGCGCCTCTTTTGTTGCATTTTTCAATTTCTTCTTGCAGATATTGGACAGAATCGTGAACATCCAACTTTTAAACGCATCGGCATTCCGTAGTTTTCGGACATTCTCGTAGGCAGCAATCACTGCCTCACTGACTGCATCTTCCGCTTCATGCTGGTTCTTCATGATACACAAAGCAAATCGATACAGATCCTTATAGACTGTCTCATACATCTGCGCAAATGTATTCGCATCACACTTCATATCTTTTCCTCCCTGCAAGATATATGGGTACTGGTACATATTAGAGTCAAAAATGGGGGTAACTGTTGCGGGGACGCAGAAAAAAACTGCGTCCCCGTGTATGTTTTCTTTTATTTAACCTTTGTAGTAGTTGATCAGGCATCCTTTTAAGATAATTTCTCTTTCGTTGTCTGTCATATCTCCGAGCTTAAGATCAATTTCTTTCAATCCTTCGCCGACCACGTATGCTTTGATGTCGGTTGCTTTTTCTTCGATTGCTTTTTTGATCTCTGGAACGAATATGTAATCGCCGTTTTTGAAGCTTAAGTTCTCATGATTTTCTTCTGTAATGAATGGAAGCATACCCCAGTTGATCAGGTTCGAGCGATATCTCTTAGTTGCGTATTCATTTGCAATATTGGCCCAGCCGCCAAGCACTTTCTGGCAGGATGCCGCCTGTTCTCTTGCGGAACCATCTCCTGGTTTTACTGCAAATATGGTACTTCCGATTCCAAGATTACCCTTTCCGGCTTCCGGGTAAGTTTCCTGCACTTTTGCCATGACTGGTTTTAATTCATCCAGTACTTCCAGAGGACACTGTCCGGCTTCGATTGCCTTTTCAGCTTTCTGCACTTCCTTTGCACGTCCAACATATGCCGGATCTTTTCTGGAGAGTGCGAATTCTGCCAGTCCCAACGGATTAGAACGATAAGAGGAAGTCTCACCAGAAGGAATCAACTCATCGGTTGTGGTAACCGGATCATGAATCTCAGATACAACTTTTAACAACAGATTCTCCGGAAGTGGTGCCATTGCCGGCCAGTCTTTGATGTTTGGACCAAACTTAATCTCAACGGAAGGATCTGCAACTCCCTTACTGTCAAATACACGATTTGCATAGATATTCTTATCAAAATGATAGGTACGACCTTTGTATTCCACATCCATCGCCGTAGCAGGAGTCAGGAATCCTTTGTTTGCTGCCGTTGCTGCAATAGAACGTGCATCCATAAGTGCAACAGATGCAATCTGTCCACTCTGCAGCTTAGAGCCTTCACGATTCGGGAAGTTTCTTGTAGAGTGGCGGATAGAGAATGCGTTATTAGCCGGTGTATCTCCTGCGCCGAAGCAAGGTCCGCAGAATGCTGTCTTCACGATCGTTCCTGCCTCCATAAGATCCGCAACTGCACCATTCTTCACTAATTCCATATAGATGGGGGTACTTGCCGGATATACACTGAAGGTAAATTCATCCGATCCGATATAATGTCCCTTAATGATGTCTGCTGCCGCACAGATATTTTCAAATCCACCACCTGCACATCCTGCGATGATTCCCTGATCTACATATAATTTTCCATCAACAATCTTATTCTGTAAACTATAATCAACTGCTCCGTCCAGACTTACCAGTGCTTTCTGCTCTACATCATGAAGGATATCCTTCAGGTTCGCATTGACTTCATCAATTGTATATACGTTTGACGGATGGAACGGCATAGCGATCATTGGCTTGATCTCACTCAAGTTCACATAGACCATACCATCGTAGTAGGTCACTGCTCCCGGATTCAGTTCCTTATATTCTTCTACTCTTCCATGAATATCGTAGAATTCCTTAATCTTCTCATCCGTCTTCCAGATAGAAGACAGACAGGTTGTCTCTGTAGTCATAACATCAATTCCAATACGGAAGTCAGCACTCAGCTTCTCAACTCCAGGACCTACGAACTCCATAACTTTGTTATTCACATATCCATTTGCAAATGTTGCACCAATGATTGCCAGTGCGACATCCTGCGGACCAACGCCCTTCATCGGTTCTCCATCCAGATAGATTCCTACGACCTGTGGCATCTTAATATCATAAGTCTTATTCAGCAGCTGTTTTACCAGTTCCGGTCCACCTTCACCCATTGCCATCGTACCAAGTGCACCATAACGCGTATGACTGTCAGATCCCAGTATCATCTTACCGCCGCCAGCCAGCATCTCTCGTGCGAACTGATGGATAACTGCCTGATGAGGTGGTACATAGATTCCACCGTATTTCTTTGCACAAGTAAGTCCAAACATATGATCATCTTCATTGATCGTTCCGCCCACTGCGCAGAGAGAATTATGGCAGTTCGTCAGGACATAAGGAATCGGGAATTTTTCCAGGCCGGATGCTCTTGCCGTCTGAATGATTCCAACAAATGTAATATCATGAGAGGTTAATTTATCAAATTTAATCTGTAATCTTTCCATATTGCCAGAAGTATTATGCTCCTCAAGGATATGGTATGCCATCGTATTCTTCGCAGCCTCAGCCGGTGACAATTCCTGTCCTGTCTTTGCCTTTACTTCTTCTGCATGTTCCACAATCTCAGTGCCGTTTAACAGATAGACTCCATTTTCGTATAATTTCACCATGTACTATCTCCTCCTAATTATTTATGTATTTCATGTGGTCTGCTACCATCATGGCTATCTTAAACGTCAAAGCATCGTCAAATACCCTGACATCTAACCCTGTTTTCTTCTGGATCTTCTCCAGACGGTACACCAGCGTATTGCGATGTACATATAACTGTCTGGCAGTCTCTGATATGTTCAGATTGTTATCAAAAAATGTGTAGACCGTCGTCAGTTCTTCTTCTTCAAATTGATCTGCGACATTTCCCTGGAATACTTCCTCCAGAAACATCTCGCACAGAGATGATGGAAGCTGATGAATCAGCCGTCCAATTCCAAGTTCATTATATGCCAGAATATTCTTATCGGAATAGAATACTCTTCCAACTTCCAATGCCATATCCGCCTCTTTGTATGACTTGGACACGTCTTTCAGCTCTTCGATGATCGTTCCATAAGAAACTCTTACGCTTACCATTGCTTCCATATTCAGCGTATCTACCAGCTCTCTGGCAATCTGCGCAAGCTTCTGGTAATCATCCGTCTTCTCCAATGCTCTTACAAGAATTACATGCTTTTCATCCACTGCCGTTACAAAGTCCTTTGTGCCCGTAGCGTATAATCCTTTTAACGTCTCAAGAATCAGGTTCTCCCCTTCATTCTTTGCCTCTATCAGGAACACGGTCCTTCGCAGTTCTACCGGGATCTTCATCTTTTTCGCCTGATTATACACATCGACCAACAACAGATTATCCAGAATCAGATTCTGGATAAAACGATTCTTATCCATTCGTTCTTTGTAAGCAAACAGCAGATTCTCCAGTTGGCTGACTCCCATTCTGCCTGCCATTTCCAGCTGTGGAGAATCTCCTTTTAAAACGAATACATAACAAGGATCTTCATCTTCATATGCCAGGAACATTCCTACATCTTCGCTGACTTTCTTCTCGTTCTCCTGTGCCGACTTACAAAACTCTGAGACATCTGCATCAAGACTTATCATTTTTTCATTTGTCATTACAAGGCAGATTCCCTTCATGTCCCACACAGCGCATTCTAATCCGGTAATCCGCTTCACATCCTGTACGGTTTTATGTAATATTTGATTTGATAACAATGGATATCCTCCTATTCTGTAGCATACATGTTTATTTTACCATAGGATAGAAATCATGTCTAATACTTTACTTCAATACAGCAAAGAAGAGGCCAGGCACCCGAAAGTGTCTGACCTCATTGTTATTATTCCTAGTTTGTAATTGTCTGCTCTGTCTCTTTGTCGAATACGTGGATCTTGTCAGCATCAAGAGCAAATTTAACAACATCACCTGTTCTTGCTGTTGTCTTAGGCTCAACTCTTGCTGTCATGCTAGATCCTTCATAATCGAAGTACAAGAATACTTCAGCACCAAGCATCTCGTATACACGAATCTTAGCTTCGATAACTGTATCTGGAGATTTTGCAAGGAATTCTGGCTCATCATGTACATCTTCTGGACGAATACCAAGAACAACTGTCTTTCCATCGTATCCGCCATCGATAAGTTTTTTAGCTTTTGCTGCTGGCAATTTAATCTCAGAAGGTCCTGCGATCAGAGATACTTCGCTGCCATTTACTTTACATACAGCATCTACGAAGTTCATCTGTGGAGATCCGATGAATCCTGCTACGAACAGGTTGCACGGACGATCATACAGGGTCTGTGGTGTATCTACCTGCTGAACGATACCAGCGTTCATAACTACGATTCTTGTACCAAGTGTCATAGCTTCTGTCTGGTCATGTGTTACGTAGATGATTGTTGTACCTAATCTCTGATGTAATTTAGAGATCTCGATACGCATCTGTCCACGAAGTTTTGCATCCAAGTTAGAAAGAGGCTCATCCATAAGGAATACCTTAGGATTACGTACGATAGCACGTCCCATAGCAACACGCTGTCTCTGTCCACCTGACAAAGCCTTTGGCTTACGATCCAACAATGCTTCCAGGTCAAGAATCTTAGCAGCTTCACGAACCATCTTATCAATCTCATCCTTTGGTACTTTTCTTAACTTCAGACCAAATGCCATGTTATCATATACTGTCATATGTGGATACAGAGCGTAGTTCTGGAATACCATTGCGATATCTCTGTCCTTAGGCTCTACATCGTTAACGATCTTGTCCCCAATCTTTAATTCTCCGGAAGAGATCTCTTCCAGACCAGCGATCATACGAAGTGTTGTTGATTTACCACATCCTGAAGGTCCTACGAAGATGATAAATTCTTTATCTTCAATTTCAAGATTGAAATCTTTTACTGCTTCAAATCCGTTTGGATATGTTTTGTTAATGTGTTTTAATGATAAACTTGCCATTTTAATCTTCCTCCTAAATCATTCTGCCATACCGACATTATTTCTTACGCTTTTTTTGCTCTGTTCAAAGTATATAAAAAAAGTTCAACTTCGGCTATGCCCAAGTTGAACAATTTTTTCAGGGTTTTCTATACAAGTTGACGAATGCTTCTTATTACTTGATTATCACTTTACAACAGCGCATTATAACAGTGCTTTGTAGACGTCCCGCTTCCCGATTCCCCGGTCTTTTGCAACGCGTTTCATGGCCTCTTTTCGATCGATCCCCTGGCTCTCATAATACTCCATGTGTTCTTCGATAGTCATCTCTTCCCAGTGTGCCTGTTCTTCTGCCCGGATCTCGTCGCGGCTCTTTCCTTCTATCACCATCACACATTCGCCTTTTGGCTCATGATTATTATAATATGCAAGTGCTTCTTCCATCGTTGCAGCGAATACCGTCTCATGCTTCTTGGTAAGCTCCCGGCAGATACTGATCTTACGATTGCCAATCGTATCATACAGAAGCTGTAACGTTTTCAGCAGACGATGCGGCGCTTCATATAAGACAATCGTCCGCGTCTCTTCCTTCAGCTCATCCAGCACTGCCTGACGTTCCTTTTTATCAGCCGGAAGAAATGCCTCGAATGCAAATCTTCTTGTAGACAATCCAGATATCGTAAGTGCTGTAATACAAGCTGCTGCCCCAGGAATTGCAGTCACCACAATTCCCGCCTCCTGGCACATCTTCACCAGTTCTTCTCCCGGATCTGAGATTCCCGGAGTTCCAGCATCCGTGATCAATGCAATATCTTCTCCGTTCAGCAGATGTTCTACCAGCTTATGTCCCTTTTCTATCTTATTGTACTCATGATAGCTGGTCATCGGCGTTTTGATCTCAAAATGATTCAAAAGCTTGATACTGTTGCGGGTATCCTCTGCTGCGATCAAGTCCACCTCTTTCAGAATCCGGATGCATCGAAATGTCATATCCTCCAGATTGCCGATGGGGGTGGCACACAAGTATAATGTTCCTGGCATTGTTATTTCCTCCTATATATCTCCAGAAGTTCTTCCGTATATTCTCCATCTTTCCGATACACGATAAGTGGCGGCTCCACCTGCATTCGTGGTCTTCCGCCCCGCAGTCCTTCCAGAAGCACCATGTTCGGCTCTTTATCAATGTGGGGATAGACCAGCCGCATCCGCTTTGGCTCAATTCCATATGCTGACATCTTGGCAAGTATCTCCGGCAGCCGAAATGGCCGGTGCACCATATAAAACCGCCCTTTCGGCTTTAACAATCTTGCGCTTTCCCTCAAAATATCATCCAGCGTGCACAATGCCTCATGCCGTGCAATGTACAATGCTTCATTTTCATTTTTCAGACCGTGCTCTCCGATCATATAAGGAGGGTTGGTCGTAATGACATGAAAGGAAGCTGCCCCAAAGATTCCGGACGCTTCCTTAATATCTCCCGTTACAATATCAATCTTATCTTCCAGCCCATTATGGCTCACACTCCGACGCGCCATGTCTGCACTTTCTTCTTGAATTTCCAGTCCCGTATAATGTTCTCCCTCATTCTTGGCTTCCAGAAGAATCGGCAGAATCCCTGTGCCTGTTCCCAGGTCAAGTGCAAGTTCTCTCTTCCTGACCTTTGCATAAGACGACAGCAACACCGCATCCATCCCGAAGCAGAATCGTCCGGGACTCTGGATGATCTCATATCCTTTGATCTGAAGATCGTCCAGACGCTCTTCGGGCTTTAAATTATTCATCATCTAATTTGGACACTCCATTCTTTTCTTCCAGTGCCTTCAGTTCCGCCATCTCTTCCTTGGTCAGCTTCACGTCCTTCTTCTTACGTTTTGGCTTGAACCTCAGTTCCGATGCTTTATATTCACGGATCTCTTTCTCATCATTATCCAGTGTTACGATCACCTTGACCAGCTGACGCAGCACATTGACAGACTGTACGTCACCTTTTAACCCTTCCGGTGTTGTCACATGATCACCATTGTTCGGGAGATGGCTGTTCAGCTCTTCGTATGTCTCTTCCTCATTGGTCAGGCAGCACATCAGTCTTCCACATACACCAGATATCTTACTTGGATTCAATGACAGATTCTGTTCCTTTGCCATCTTGATGGATACCGGCGCAAATTCCGTCAGATACGTGTGACAGCACAGTGGACGGCCACAAATTCCGATTCCTCCACGAATCTTTGTCTCATCCCTCACACCAATCTGCCGTAATTCGATTCTGGTCCGGAATACGCTCGCCAGATCCTTTACCAATTCACGGAAATCAATTCTTCCGTCCGCAGTAAAGTAGAAGAGCACTTTGTTATTGTCAAATGTATATTCCGCATCAATCAGCTTCATTTCCAATCCATGCTTACGGATCTTCTCCAGACAGATCTCAAAAGCCTCTTTTTCTTTTTCACGATTCTTTTCTTCCTTACGGATATCGTCTTTGGTCGCTATGCGGATCACCGGTTTCAGTGGCTGTGTAACCCTGTCATCTTCTACATCCTTCGGGCCACTCACAACAGATCCAAACTCCACACCGCGCGCCGTCTCTACGATTACTTTATCACCCGTCTTGATCTCATATTTCCCCGGCGCAAAGAAATAGATCTTTCCTGCCGGACGGAATCTTACTCCAATCACTCTTGTCATATTATTAATTCTCCTTTATCGTCAGGAACAAAAGCTCCATTACCAGATCGAAGTTTACATTCGCCTTCAATCTGGCTTTGGCCTTCTCAAGGCTCTCCAGAATTAACTGGATACCCTCATAAGAGCTCTTTTTGGCCTGTTCTTTGATATAATTTATCTGATCTTTAAATACGACCTTGTCGATATCTTTGGTCGCTTTATACAGCAAGATATCCCGGTACCATATCATAATGATATCCAGATAATCTGTAATTTCTAACTTATACTTCGTAATCTGGCTGACTGCCTGTACGATCTCACTCAATTCCATCTCGTGAATGTATTTCAGCAGTTGAATTGCCTCATCACGAATCTCATTAAAATGTTCTGAGTTCGCCAGCATGATTGCACGTCCCATATTGCCCTGGGCAAATGCAGTACAGATCTCTGCTTTATAATCTGGAATCTCCATGGTCTCCATCAAATACTTCTTAATTAACGTATCTTTGATATAGCGAAGTTTCAGCATGACGCATCTGGAGGTAATGGTCGGAAGCAAAGTCTCTGCATTCTCCGTCAACAGCATGATCACGGCATACTTCGGCGGCTCCTCAATCGTCTTCAGAAGTGCATTTTGCGCCTGTGGCGTCATTATATCTGCATGATCGATAATATATATTTTGTAAGGCCCCTGATAAGGCTTTATCATAATCGTGTTATTGACTTGTTCCCGGATATCATCGACACTGATAGAATTCGGCTTTTCATGTGTCACTCTGATAATATCCGGATGATTGCCGCTCTCTGCCTGCCTGCAGGAATGGCACTCATTACAGGGATCAGGTCCACCCTTCTCACACAAAAGTGTTGTCGCAAAAAGATTCGCCAGCAGCTTCTTCCCTGAGCCTCGTGCTCCATTCATAATATATGCATGAGACACCTGATCTTCTCTTATTGCATTCCCTATATATTTGATAATATCTTTGTGGCCAACCACATCTTTAAAGCTTCCCATATCGTATTTCCCCTATAATCTCTTCTAAGCATTGTGTTCTGTCTTGATTGACGAACCTTCTGGTAATTCCAAGGTTCGCAAGGTTCTCTTCTGAAAAATCTTTGGTATCCGCAAGGAATCTCCTACACAATTCCGCGTATCTGGGAACTTCCTGCTCCCTCTCACGCTTCAGGGCACGCATCAGACGCTCCCCGTCTTCTACTTCTATATATATAGGCACCAGATTCGACGCTCCATAATATGTTCTCATCTTATCGTATGATTCCAATGTGCCGATCACCAGATAATTCTCGTGATCCAGATCCACCTGTCCGTCATCGATCGTCGCATACTTCCAGATTCCATGCACGGTATGATATGCCCGCATCTCGATAATCTTGCCCTGGCTCTCATATGCATTTAACGTATCCTCTGACACGAAAAAGTATTCTACACCATTGTGCTCTCCTTCACGAATCGGCCGTGTTGTGTAGAGCGTTATGGTCTTCAGTTCCGGCATTGCCTGCTTCACTTCCTTAAACAGCGTGTCCTTGCCGGAGGAACTCTTTCCCATCATATAATATATCTTACCCATGCATCCATACCTCTATGTACTGCTCTTTTTTCAATCCTTCTATGGTAAAATCCAGATCCTGATACCATTGTAACATATCTGCCGCCTCTTGTGATATCTTTTCTCCCGGTACTACCAACGGACATCCCGGCGGATAGAGATATGCATACTCCATTGCCACATGACCAACGCTTTCCTGCCATGGCAATGATCTGATCATCCCTTCTTCCGAAAAAAGCTCTACCTCAGCGCCTGAACAGATAATCTGGGCCCTTGGAAGACTGGACTGTACCGGAATCTGGAACACTTCTGAGATTCCATGTTCTCTCATTCGCCGGTCCACCTTCTCATCTATCTCTTCCAGCGCCGCAATCAGGCGATTCATCCCTTCTTCCGTATCTCCAATGGATGTCATCGCCAAGATATAAGTGCCTGCTGCCATCTCCATCTGCAGATGATATTCTTCCAGCAGAATATGCGAAAGCAGCCTGCTGGTAAGGTCCGTATCCTTCACAGATATGATCAGCTTCGACCGGTCAAAATGTTCTGTCTGAATCAGCTTCAGTCTTCGAAGTCCCGATAATCGCACCCGCATATACTCTAACCTCTCCGCATAAGGTGCAAAACATTCTTCTGCCTTATGCTCCAACATCTCAACACAAGCGTCTATGCTTGCCATCAACACATAAGACGGACTGCTGGTCTGCAGCATATCCAGATACTTCTTCACCTTTCTTCGATCCACAAGATCTCCGTTCACATGTAAGAGCGCCGTCTGTGTCAATGACGGAAGCGTCTTATGAAGGCTGTGAATGACCAGATCTGCCCCCTTAGTATTGGAGTTCTCTGGGAAATAAGGATGAAAGCCAAAATGCGCTCCATGGGCTTCATCAACAATGATCGGAATGCCTTTTTCATGGACCGCTTCTGCTATTGCTTCCACATCCGATACCACTCCATCATACGTCGGCGATACTATGACCACCGCACGTATCTTGGGATTCTTCTCCAAAGCTGTCCGGACATCTTCTGCGGAAATCTCTGTATTCAACTGAGCCTCTGAATCAAAAGCCGGATATAGATATACCGGATTCAATTCATTCATATCTATCGCATGATACACAGACTTGTGGCAATTTCTTGCCACAAGTATGGTATCTCCCTTCTGAGTCACACCGAATATAGCACTCAGGATTCCCACCGTACTTCCATTGATAAGGAAATGCGTCTCATCCGCATGATAGATTCTTGCCGCACGCTCCTGTGCATCCTTCAGGATTCCATCTGCGTGGTGCAGATCATCGAATCCGTCAATCTCGGTGATGTCAATCGAATAAGGAGAAGTATCTCCCAACAAATCCATCTGCCTCTTGTGTCCCGGCATATGGAAACCATAATAATCCGAATGACTATATTCTCTCAATCTGTCATATATTGTACGCATTATAATCTCTGTCTCCAACAGCATCCTTCCATATCGTAAATGTATCTCAGAGCTGTCAAACTTTCATCTCTTAAAAGTATATGTTATCATTCTATCAAATCAGAAAGGTTTAATCAAGCCATAAACTCCTCCAGAATCTGGCGTATCAGGACATCCTTCTCCACTTCATCCAACTTGCCTTTCCTTGATTCCTTGTCTCTGGAAACTGCCTGCATCTGTGGTGCTGCCTGCGGAATGCTCTGTGGAGGTGTCTGCGCCATTGTCTGTGGTGTTTCCTGCGGTGTGATCTGCGAAACTTTCTGTGGCGTTGCCTGAGGTGATGGCTGCGGCATCTCTTCTGGTCTTGGGGTTACAACTCTAGGAGCGGAAGGACTTGCTATCTCTTGGCCTGCCCCTGAATCTGGCGTCTCATTTTTCTCTTCCGGCATTACACCAAATTCCATAGGCCCCTCCTGTGCCATGACCTTGATCTCCTTCTGATACGTCTTCTCATATCGGTGAAGACATACATTTTCCAGATAATCTACCATATAATTCTGCACTGCTTCCAACTGATATCTTTCATCCGTTATCAGATGCACCAGATAAATCAGAATTGCAAGACCCGCTCCTGTTGCTCCTGTTCTCAGCACCATATCTCCCATTCCGTTCACAAGATATTCCAGCAACGCTCCGCCGGCCCCGAGCACCAGACACAGCCCGGCAGTTATATTCTCCATCCTTCTCCATCCATGGAGCTTCATCCCCAGCACCCGATACTCGTACAGATACTTGTCCACAAACACCCTGACATTCTCCACTTTGTCGCTGACCATACACGCGTGTTCAAACTTAGCGCGCACCAGGCGCATGAGCGGATGGGTGCTTTTGTTCATATTCCCTGCTGCGCGCACCAGACGTTTCAAAGTGACATTGGCGATACATTTGCTCACGATCCCTAAGACTGTCAGGATTCCCATAAGCACGAATAATACGTGCCTGTCCAATATGATTTCTAACATAAAAAAGCCCTCCTTTGTCTAGCATTATAGCTGAATTTCCAAAGGAGAGCTCAAAAACCGTTCTACAGATTCCGCACCTCCCCGAGGGAGAATCTGTCAGATTCACAGGATTCTTGTTCTGAACCCATTCTACAACATTGGCAGCAATTCCTTCATAAGCCTTACGCTGTGGGCAATTGCCTTGCGTTCAAATGCTGGATAATCCATGGTCGCACTGTTGTCGGCTTTGTCCGAAATGGCACGGATTATGACACACGAAACTTTGTTCAGGTAAGCGGCATGTGCGATTCCTGCTCCTTCCATCTCCACGCACAGCGGATGAAAATTCTCCACGATTCTTTCTTTCACTTCCTGAAACGAGATGAACTGATCTCCGCTTGCGATTCTTCCGGTAAATGTATGGATATCCGGATTCGCCTTTTCATTGGCCTGGACTGCTTTTTGAACCAACGTCTCATCTGCCGGAAATGCCAGTGTATCCATGCGCGGAACCTGTCCCACAGGATCACCAAATACTGTGGCATCCATATCATGATACAAGGCATCTGTAGAGATGACCATATCTCCAATATCAATCTTCGCATCCAGAGATCCCGCAATTCCAGTATTGATCAGTGTATCCACCTGGAATCTGTCCACCAGAATCTGCGCACAGATTCCTGCATTAACCTTGCCGATTCCACTTCTTACTACCACTACCTCTTTGCCGCATAATGTTCCCTTACAGAACACCATAGATGCCTGCTCGATCGTCTCTTGCACCTCCATATCATCCTTCAATGCTGCGACTTCTTCTTCCATTGCTCCGATAATTCCTATCATATATCCGATATCCTCCTTAATAAACTTATCCATTGATTCATCTCAGTATGTGCCCAAGATGTTCTCTACATCACAATCTTATATCTGTGCTATGCTTTATTATAACGGATGAAAAATGGGATTTCAACTTAAGACTGATCCATGATCTTTTTATAAAAGATACGGAAAAATTATAGAATTTGCCCAGATTCTTTGTTATAATCCGATATATCGAGACACAAAGGAGGCAATTACACATGGATTATAGACCACATGGTGTCTGTTCACAGCTGATCCGAGTGGAACTGGACGGAGACATCATTAAGAATGTAGAATTTGTTGGTGGATGTGACGGAAATACTACCGGAATCTCCAGCCTGGTAAAAGGCATGAATGTTCACGATGCCATCTCTCGTATGGAAGGTATTACCTGCGGAAGTAAGGCAACATCCTGCCCTGACCAGCTCTCCAAGGCTCTTCGCATGGCACTCGCGAATAATAATTAGGCTGGAAACGAGATTTCCTATCATAACAAGAAAAGGATACGAAGCCTAGCATGTAGCCTCGTATCCTTTCTTTTTTGTTTTTCGTTCTTTTTTTGGCCGGAGAGATTGTGGGAAGCACCGTCTGCGACGACTTTAACCCGTCTCGTGGGTCTTACGGTTTCTCAATGTAAGGTTGAAATTAAATTAATAGTTTTCATTCCTTTAAATCGCACCGCAAACGCCGCTTCCCACAATCTCCCCGACTGGCGCAACATAATTTTTTTAATTGGCTTTTGTTTTTGTTTGTTTCTTTGTTTTTTGTTTTTCTGTCAGTTAATAAATTTTTTCCCTCTTGTTCAGATCCCCATCTGAAAAGTTCCTAAGGTTCTTCAATATAGACACCGTTAGTAAAAGAACTGCTCATATCACTATTCGCAGAATGTGTACATCTTACTCGATAATAATATCCACCTTCAACTTGTAATGAACGATTTGATGCAACACGATCCATATTTTCGTTCTCTTTATGCCAGCTATCATATAAAGACCAAGCAGTATCACCTTCTTGCGCTCTTTCCACAATGACAGACACCTGTACATTTGCAACAGTATGTGCTGCTATTGTAGTCCCCCCTGCATATAACTCTCCAGGGCCTAGCCGAACACATTTTGAATATCCAGTAAGTAAGTCTTCTCCTCTGGTAATCTTCGTATCATAACCGATAGATTCTTCATCATCAGTCAAATATGAGCCATCCAAAATTGGATCATCCGAACTAGCTTCAACATTAGCTGTTGAAATTAATAGCATGTTTGTCATCAACAACAATGCGAAGCAAACAGACATAATTCTTCTTTTCATCTTCCACCTCCTTTATTCAATTTTACCCTCATATATATAAACACAAATCTTGACAAAAACTGACGTCTTATTTAGTAAAATGTAATTTATTTATTATTTCTGTGAACTCTTCTTCGTTCATTGTTCCAATCAAAAAATATTCTAATCCGCAATAGCTAAAATTTGCAGAATATCTTTTTGTTAAAGTATCTGGAGTTTCATATTCTTTAATCGTTATCTTACAATTATTATTTTTGACTTCATATTGATTTGTTATTTTGTCTTCAACATCTATTCCCCACGATGTATCTGAATATGATGCATTAATAAAATAAACTACATTTTCTTTCTTATAACTATACATTAGTTCTGCAATCTGAAGCTCTTTATCAAATTCTGAACCTTCAAATTTTAATTCTGCAGGTCCTCCCATTATTTTCACAGGCTCTACCCCAAACGCATCTCCTATCTTTTGATACGCCTCTTCTTCATTTTCTTCCACAATAACGAGATTCTCATCACTAGAATCCACCTGTTCAACTTCCCTATCGCCAACCGCCTGTTTCAGCATCCGCACTATTCTCTCCGGTCCACCAATACTGGTGATTCCCACAGCCATTACCAAAACCAGCACTGCTGCCAGGCCAAAGTACATCTTAAACCGCTTTTTCTTGTGCACCACTTTGGCTTCTGTCTTCTCCTGTTCTTCTTCTGCCATGATCTTACGTCCCAGTTCCAGTGCTTTCCGGTCTTCTTCTGATAATTGAGCATATACTTTTTCTTTTTTCATCTCTTCGATCTGCTGATCAATCTTCGCACGCAGAGACTCTTTCGTTCCTTCGGGTACTTCTATCGTATCATCCGCCTGGATGTCGTTTTCTTCTTCTTTGGCAAGCCTGTCGTATTCATTTTTTATGATTTGTTCCAGTTGATCCTTACTTTCCTTCATTGTAATACTCCTTGTCAGGTTTTCTTTGAATGATTACAGTGAGTTTCAATGTGAACAGTCCACCCCGCGCATCTGAAAAGCGCATCAGAACTGTCACGATACGTGTTCGAAATCTTTTTCTTTCTCTTGACCAATTCCCACGTAAACGTATAATATAATTATAGCATATATCGTATGAATATTACGTAATATTGAGATTGGGAGGTCATTATGAAACGCATTATCTTAACTGGCGGTGGCACTGCAGGACATGTCACACCGAACATTGCCCTCTTGCCACGGCTGAAAGAATTACAATATGATATCCACTATATCGGTTCTTACAACGGCATCGAAAAAGAACTGATCGAGCAGTTCGGAATTCCATATCATGGAATCTCTTCTGGAAAACTGCGCCGTTATTTCAGTGTTCAGAATTTTACCGATCCGTTCCGTGTGATTAAGGGTCTGGGAGAAGCCAGGAAGCTGGTCAAGATCTTACAGCCAGATGTCATCTTCTCCAAGGGCGGTTTTGTCTCCGTTCCTGTCGTACTTGCCGGCAAGAGCCAACATGTACCGACCATTATTCATGAGTCTGATATGACTCCGGGTCTTGCAAATAAGATATCCCTGCCTTCAGCAACGAAGGTATGCTGCAATTTCCCTGAGACGCTGGAACATCTTCCAGAAGGGAAGGCTGTACTGACAGGTTCTCCTATCCGTCAGGAATTATTGTCCGGTGACAAATTCAAGGCAAGAGAATTCTTAGGCTTCACTTCTGACAAGCCGGTGATCATGGTCGTTGGCGGAAGTCTTGGTTCTGTTGCAGTCAATGAAGCTGTCCGCGGCATCCTTCCAGAGCTTTTGAAGGATTTTCAGGTCGTACACCTCTGCGGCAAAGGAAAGATTGATGACTCTTTGAAGAATCTGGATGGATACGCTCAATTTGAATATATCAAAGATGAGCTCAAGGATCTCTTTGCGCTGACAGATATCGTAATATCCCGTGCAGGAGCTAATGCAATCTGCGAACTTCTTGCACTTCACAAACCGAATCTTTTGATTCCGCTTTCTGCAAATGCAAGCCGTGGTGACCAGATTCTCAATGCCCGTTCTTTTGAACGCCAGGGATATAGTGTTGTTCTGGAAGAAGAGGAACTGAATAAACAAGTCCTTCTCGATTCTATTCTTCGCTTATATGAGAATCGTGAATCCTACATAGATGCAATGAAGAATTCACCTCAGCAGAATTCTATCGATACCATTATTGATCTGATTGAAGCTGCAGCAAATAAATAACTTGCAGACCTATATCATACACAGAAAACAGGTGTCTTAATCGGCACCTGTTTTTATGCATTATTCAAGTGGTCATATTCTTCTTTAAAATTCTTTTTAATCCATTGTCTAGCACGATATAACATACTGTGCAGTACTTCTAATGTTACTCCCATATTATCTGCCACTTCTTTTTGTGGCTTTTCTAATACATAAGTAATCGTTATCGCATCATACCATCTTGGATTCTTTTTATATAATGCCGCAAATATATCTTCTTTCAGCTCCATGAATTCGCGTTCTTTCATTTTTCTGAAAAATGCATCTTCCGGGCTGTCACAGGCTTCTGAGAGAATCTTTTCCTCATCTTCATCCATCTCTTCTACCAGATATTCTCGCGCCATATCTCTTTTGTAGTTCAATGCCATGTATTTCGCTGTTAAAAGCAGCCAAGATCTGGCGGCATTTATATTGATATGATCCATATTCATATATAATTTCAGAAAGACTTTCTGTGTAATCTCTTCTGCAGTATGATGATTTCTAGAGTATTTCATGGCTGCCTTATATACAATATCGTAATTATCGTTGTAAATTACATCGAAGGCAGTCTTTCCTATTGATTCAACTCCCACTTGTTCATCCTTCGCTTCCAAAATTATTTTATCTTAGATAAGATATCCTCTTTATCTTCGTCTGTCAGTTCTCCCATCTTCCAACCAAGACCGACATTATCATCTTTATATCTTGGAATCATATGCAGATGGAAATGGAACACTGTCTGACCTGCTGCCTCTCCATTATTCTGTACAATATTGTATCCATCGCATCCAAGGATATCTGTGAGCTTGGTAATCATCTTTTTCGCAAGAACCAATACCTTGGCTGCCACCTCATCATCCAACTCATAGAGATTCGCATAATGTTCTTTTGGAAGAATCAAAGCGTGTCCTTTTGCTGCCGGACTTGCATCCAGAATCACTCGAAAGTCCTCATCCTCATAAAGTGTAGATGTTGGAATCTCTCCATTTGCAAGTTTGCAAAATATGCAATTTTCATCTTTCATATTCTCATCCTTCTTTCCTAAAAATAATAATTGATTATTTTATCCGCCGATGCTAAACTGGTACTTCAGAAAGGGCGGTAATTACTATGTTTTCAGCGACAGACTACGACAAATTACAACAGATTATGAAAGAAAGTCCAGAGAAAAATGAACTTCTTACCAGACTATTAGAATCTCATCGGATGGAAATCAGTACCATCAGTCATGAAATTCGTAATCCATTGACACTCGTCTATAGTACCTTGCAATTAATCGAGACTCAGCATCCTGAAGTAACATCCTTCCGCCACTGGACAGAGATGCATCAGGATATTGAATATATGAAGCAACTATTAGAAGAGTTATCTTCTTATAACAATGGCGAACGCCTGCATCTGTCATCCGTAGATACTGAGAGCTTCTTCCAGACAATATCCTTATCCTTTGCCGCTTCGCTTCTGGATACAGATATTGAATTTACATCCAGGATCTCTCCTGAACTTCCTGAGACAATGTTAGACTCTACCAAGATCAAGCAGACCATTCTAAATCTCTTGGGCAATGCCAGAGATGCTGTTCTGGCTCGAACAGACAATATGCATCCTTCGATTTCTATGGATGTTGCATTGGAAGACAGCCATATTCTTATCTCCGTCTCTGACACCGGATGCGGAATCTCTTCTGAGGACATGAACTCTATCTTCGAACCTTTTGTTACTCATAAGAGAACCGGCACCGGACTTGGTCTTGCCGTTGCACAGCGAATTGTTCATGCACATCACGGAAGCATATGTGCCACATCAAAGGTAGGAATAGGCTCTACTTTTACGATTACGCTTCCAGTACAGCAGGATACTCAGCAGGAATCCTGATAACACCCCGCCAATATGTGCCATATTATCTACACCTGTACTTGTGAATCCATAATACAGGCTAAGAATAATCATAAATATAATTCCTTTGCCTGAGATATCACCGATTCTCCCGCGATTGCGAATCGCTACATATAATAATGCACCGATCAGTCCAAAGATTGCGCCGGAAGCACCTGCAGACACAGCATATTCGCCCGTCTGAATATCCCACCATGCGGACAGGATATTTCCGCCCAATCCACTCAGGATATAGATAAGCAGGAACTTGATCTTTCCAATCTCAATTTCAAGATTCCACCCGATCAGAACCAGCGTCACCATATTGTTCAGCAGATGATCGAATCCAAAATGAAGAAACATACAGGTGAACAGCCGGTAATATTCGCCTTGTGCGATCATCAGTGGGACATACATTGCTCCGTGCTTCAACATGAATGCTCCGTCTTCTGTCATTCCCTGAAAGGAAAGCACAAAAAATACAATCACATTGATTGCTGCTATTAAGATTGTACACGGAGCTTTCTTCACATTTTTTCCCATTATCACGCATCACTTTCTGGTAGCTTCTTCCATTTCTTTTGTTAAGTATAGCATAATTTTTTTGAGATAGTAACCAGTAACACTTTATTTCTTTTATCGAATGCTATTATTATGTATATATTATGTCATAATAATAGTAGAATATATTTACTGCGTAAATCACAATTCCTCTTCTTCGATATGCAATCCATCCCAATCTCCCCACTTTGGTTTTTTATGACGATTCAGAAAACGTTTCACCGGTGTCCACAAGTTCTCCGTTTCTCTCATAATGGAGCTGCCAAGTTCTTGTTCTGTAATCCAGTCATGCTCTGCTGTATCATACTCTATCATCGCTTTCTCCCTCTCCTCTGCAGATTTTTCTGCTGTTTCTGGACTGTGCATACACTCTGCCGTGAGTTTCTCCAGACTGTAATTCTCTTCCATCGTTCCTTTGTGTAACAAGAATACTAATCGGACACATTCCGCATCCTGATAGTCTGCCTGCTTTACAAAATATTCTGTCAACGTGTGCAATGCCTCCCACAGATCCTGCCTTGCCAATGGATAATAGCAGAAAAAGAAGCTTCCTTCTTCGTAAAACAGATATTCTGGATCTAACAGGATACAATGTATATTCAGAAGATATGTCTCAACTTCTTTTAATACTGCATTAAGATCTGCGAGAAAGTTTTTAATATCTTCTGCTCTTATTTTGCTTCTTTCAAACATGGCTTTCATGGATATTTTTCCGCTGACGTCATAATCATAGCAACTACATCCGTTAACTCCTCTGCCTCCCATCTTCAATATTCCATTTAGATGGTTGACCTTCAACATCTGCATCTGATAATCTTCCTGATATCGTATCGGTTCTTCTATGGTAATCTTACGTTCCATCTTTCTTACTCCTATCTTTGCTTCATTCTTCTCAGCTTCCGGATATATCGCTCCGGCTCTGTAACCTTTGCACTTTCCATTACGGATATCTTCATATAGTTATGGGAAGCATTCGCTCTTACTACAATCTCCTCCTCTGTCACCGTAACCGTAGTCTGAAAGCTTCCAAACAGAATACATTTATTCTTTGTCCGTTGAAAAAAGAGGGATTCTAACTCTCCCTCCGATATACCATCCTTTTCTCTTACCTTTGTACTACCTGCCACTGCAGTTTCATACGCCGCCCCTGCCAGGATGTTCTTATCATGATAATAGAACACCACCAGAATACACACCATGATCAAGAACAGAATCATAGGCATGAGAAATGACATCTCTACCGTCATGCTTCCCTGCAATCTCTTCATCTTCATCCCTTCATACCTCCTGCCAGCACCTGCAGCAGATATCCAATCGCCAGAAATGGGAAGAACGGAATAGATTGCTTCCGGGACATTTTCTTCCTTGCAAGGAAAAACACAGATACCAGCGAAAGTATGAAAAACGCGCCTGCAAGAACTTCCATAAGCTTCCATATTCCAAGGAAAATCCCCAGAATCAATATTGCCCAGCTATCGCCATATCCAATACCTTCACAGGTAACTTTACTGATATATAAGAACACGCCGCCTACGGCTGCACCTCCTGCAATCAGCCAGGGATCCATCTGTCCAATCATAATCTGATAGATGACAGCTGCAAGATTCGTCAACAACAGTATCTCAGCTGGTATTTTACGGAAATAAATATCCGACACCGACAGACATACCAGGATCATCTGACAAACCATCTGACTCAATGTCCACATCTAGAACATGCCCCCTTTCCTACTGCTTCAGATATCGGAACCGCATAGACCGTTCTCTTCAGTCCACTGCATGACAACGAACTATGATACCGGTCTCCTGTATCCGTAATATACACACCATCTCCTCCATTCCTCATACAATGTTCGCACGCATAATACTTTCCACCATCTGCATTTCGCATAGAAGATATGTCCGACGTCTGCACCATATGAATCGATAGATCCAGATGTGTACAATGATAATCTTTATGATAGACAAGCCCGGTCTCTGTTATATACACCGTCTCATCATCTTCCGATCCAAATCCTGCTTTTTCATATCCTGTCCACGCCTTGATCCGCATACTTTCCTGATACTTGACAGGGGCTACACCGAATAATGGAATCGGTAAACGTACTTTATAACGAACTTTCAATTCACCAATTCCTGTTCTGGAAGACATTCTGGACTCAGAGCAATCGATTCCACTGCTTCCTCCTTCTACAATACTCCTTTCCAGACGCTCGGCACCGACTGCATGGATAATATTACTTTCCAGACGGGACGGCATCAACACGGTAATCGGATACGCCTCTTTTGCTGCCTGCTTCCCTGCATATTGCAGACCACATCGAATAGATGTCTGAATAACCATAATCTCCATCAGGTACAGAAGACTTACCACCGCCAAAAAGAAGAGAGGCACTGCCATTGCTGCCTCTAATGTAATGCTTCCGGCAACAGAAGGTCTTTGAGAGGCAGATGCAGATGCCCTCCCAGAAAAATGGGAATAGATAGATTGTGAGGGGAGTATTGTTCTATTCATGGTACGAATCCTTCTCCTTTCTTCATATTTTATAAAACCCTTTTTCATGGGAAATTTGCTTGACAACTGAGAGGGCATCTGTATCTGCCTCTACTGGTAACCATAATAAGTCTTATATTGATAAGTAATTTCTCTGCGTAATCTGCTGGTCGTCTTTATCTCCATTCTGCTGACACAAAGATCTGCACGGAAATACGTCTGCCCATATATCTTCTGCATGTTCTGTTCTATGATCCCCAATGCTCTTTCTGCAATGATCTCTTTGTTCTTCAGGAACAGTATCATTCGCAGATATTCCCGATAATCCAGACCATCTGCTACATCCTGTCCTTCGCTTTTGTCTTCTTCTGTTCCAAGCTTTAGTAAACCTGCAAGCTGCAATTGCCAGCTTTCTTTTGACTTTGTCATAGGCACTCGATTGCCACTTAATAATGTTCTAAGATCCATAATCGTTTCTCCATATGACCACGCCAGAAGAATCCCCTGTGCTGCAGCTTCCGTTATTGCCGGAACAGCCAATAAGGAACACAATGTTGCTGCCATTGCCTCTGCTTCCGCCTTCATCTCACTGTCCGTCTGAATGTAGATATAATTAGGGACAAAACGCAATGCCATCAACCGCTTCACCACTGCTTCCAGATTCTCCCGGTCACTGTTCTTCCCGGCAAAAATATATTCCAGTTCATAATCCAGAACTCCGGTATGCTCTGTATTGGTAAACATCGAAAAATGTTCTAACAAGTATTCTCCAAAAAGCAGCGTTGATAACGTTCCCTCTCCATCTTCCACATCCGAAAATGTCCCATACCCCCTGTTCTGCTCCCGTGATGGCAGCATAATGCCTTCATCTACTTGCTTTTCCGATATGATCTGCTCCTTTGGGACCACCAGCTCCAATATTGGTGACTGTTTCAGCTGACCGACATAAGTAATGGGATTCTCTTCTTCTGGTAATTCTCCATTACTGTCAGCCAGAAGACCTTCCAGATACTGTTGTTGCTCCTGTTCTTCTTCTATATAAGTATCGGCTCTTTCCTCTTGCTGTTTCCATACGGAAGACAACCCAGTCTTGTCTTTCCATGTATCGATTCCATATTTCTGCTCCATATAGGATGCCACCTGTCCGCAAAAAGAACTACATCCAGAGTCTGTCAGGAACTGTATTCTCTCCATCTGATGTTCCATGCTTCCTGCACCATAGAAATCCATCCGATCCCATAGATTCTGTTCCGCATATTGTCCTGTCTCATAACTGGCATCTAATGCAAAGATATCGTATTCTTCTAATAATTCTTTCTGATATTCCGCAAACACACATTCCATTGCACGATTTACATCCGCTCTTTGGTAGTTTTTTGCCATCTGAATAGATGCACTTTCCATAATGCTGCACACAAAGGTGACCAGAAGAATAAAAATCAGGCTTAAATACGCAGTCACCTCTGCACGGCAGAATTTACAATCATATCTGTACACCATACGTATGATCAGATACCTGAACTTTCGCTGACAATTTTCTGAAAGATATTCTGTACCAGACTGGTTAACTGGGATTTGAATATAATGACCAATCCAATCAAGACCACCAATATCAAAATCACTTCCACCACTCCGATTCCATCTTCTTCTCTTAACTTCTCTCGTATATACCACAATCTCCACATATACATCCTCCTTCCTACTCCTGAAACTATATCTGCAAGGACATAAATGCCGGCACAATTACTATGATCAAAACCACTGCCAGCATTAAGAACATAGGGAACAATAACTTCGTCCCTGCTTCCTCACCCAGTTTTTTTGCTCTCGCTTTCCGCTCTTCAAATGCCTGAATGGATTCTAATTTTAGCATCTGTGTCAAACCTTTCATTCCTTTTCTCAGGTTCTGAGACAATAATGCTCCGAATCTTACGTACGCTTGTACATTGCAGCGTCTCCCAAAGTTCTCATAGCTTTCTGCTTCTGTTACGCCACTCTCCATCTCGTAACATGTCTTTTTCATTTCTTCGTATGCATAACGCGATCCCCAGACTGGTTTCTGTTGCTCATAATCCTCCACCACCTTTTTCCATGCTCTTTTTACTGTCATCCCCGCCCCGAGAAACAAGGTAATCTTATTCATAATCTCCGGGTAATCCAACATCATCTGCTGTTGTCTCTGCTCCGATTCTTTTGCCTGATTCTGTCTCTGAAGGACACAGAGTAGACCTCCAATCAACAGCCCCATTAGCATAATCACGACTCCTCGCTGATCCATCCTTTTATAATAGGTAACAGCTTGTCCTCCTATTCGGGATGGCAGAGATAGTATTTTGTCTTCTCGTTGTCTCTCTTCCTGCTTTTGCAATTCTTCTTTCATCTCTTTCGAATTCTCTTCCTCTTTGGTCAATGCTTCTGGACAGACCTTGACAACACATTGGTACAGCGCCTGTTCTTTTTCATCCTCTCGATAGGTAAGAACTGCACTCAATTTAACCAATGTTTCTTCCTTTAGTGCCTCTTTTTGTATCTCTCCTTTGACATTCATAACATCATAGCGATCCAGTTCCCAGGAGATATCCACCGGTTCATCCGGCACTTCTGTCAACAAGTTCAGATCTTTCTCCACATGATCCAGACTTTTATTTTCTGCGAGGATCAATGATTCCATTCTGCGGATCACTCTTGCAAATAGTTCCTGTACCTCTTCGGAAGAATAGTTTTGTTCTGATATCTCAAGCTCTACCGGGATTTTCTCCGATTCATTTTCCAACTTCACATCAAAACTTTCCATTTTGCTTCCTTTGCCATAAGTATTTCTTGTAATATGCTCTTCCATCGGTGTCATCGAAGAGAGGTAATCCATAAGAAAAATCAGACTTCCTAATAGCAGAATGCCTCCTGGCACCAGTATTTTTAGACTTCGATCCTTATGATCCTTAATCCAAGATAGTATGCGGCCAAATAGATGACCAGACATATTGTCATCACTCCAATCCCCAATATATTTCCGTACAGGCATTCCATAAATTCAGGAAAACTTAACGACATATATCCGATAATTGCATAAGGCACCACCGACATTACCCGGAACTCATATCTTTTTGCAGCTAATATGGTATCTATCTCTCTCTTTACATCCATCTTATCTCCAATCTGATTTGCCGTATTTTGTATAATAGCAATCATATTACCACCACTTTTCTTTGCCGCCACAAATACAGTCACAAAGTTTCTGACATCCTCTGTCGGTGCCCTCTGCGATAATTCTTCTAATATCTGTTCCATAGGAACGTGCACCCGCAGCTGTCTTACAATCATCTGAAGTTCTTTTGATATTCTTGCTTCTTCGGGATAGATCTTCTTTAATTCCTTCTGTGCCTCCCGAAATGCATTTTCCACAGAATAGCCTATATTCATCGCAGAAGACACTGCCAGTATTGCTTCTTTAAACTGTAGCTGGAATTCCTTTTCTTTCTGATTCGCCTGTTCTTGTACCAACATCCAGAAGTTCCATCCACCCACCGGTGCCAGAAGGAAGACAGCCCAGAGGGAACGGTAGAAAAGCCATGCGGTTATCCCTGTAATTGCAATAGATTTAATCGTAATCCATGTATATTCGCTCTTTGTGATATCCTGCTGCCAACAATTTTTCAGTATGTGTAATCTCATGGACCTTCCTCCATTCTCCCTGAATCCGTCCTTCTTTTTCACCAGTTTCTTCATATTGGTATAATGTCTGAAGCTGAATCTCTCCTCCTGTATAACCAAGTACCTCGGTTACTTCCAATACTTTTCTGCTTTTGTCACGAAGCCTGCCCAGATGCACGATTACATCCACACCAGATGCAATCTGACGCTGGATAGCCGGAAGTGGTAATTCCATTCCCATAAGGACCATGGTCTCCAACCTGCTTAACATATCTTTGGGACTGTTCGCATGTCCGGTACTCAGACTTCCGTCATGACCTGTATTCATAGCCTGCAGCATATCAATGGCTTCTGCCGAGCGTACTTCCCCCACGATTAACCTGTCCGGCCTCATTCGCAAGGCCGACTTAATCAGATCCCGGATCGTTACTGCCCCTGATCCTTCCACATTGGCATTTCTGGCCTCCAGCCTCACTAGATTAGGTACATCCTGAATCTGTAATTCAGCATTGTCCTCAATGGTTATGATTCTCTCCGTTTTTGGAATAGATTGCGATAATGCATTTAAGAAAGTGGTCTTCCCTGATCCGGTTCCTCCACTTATGAATATGTTATATCCGGCAGCCACTAATGTGGCAAGAAATGCCGATACTTCTCTACTGATGGATTCCCATGCAATCAGTTGCTTCATGGTAATCGCTTCTTTAGAAAACTTACGAATTGTTACAATCGGTCCGTCAATCGCAATGGGCGGCAGAACGATATTCACCCGGGAGC
The DNA here is from genome assembly GCF_050313695.1 of Bariatricus sp. SGI.161. Taxonomy (NCBI): domain Bacteria; kingdom Bacillati; phylum Bacillota; class Clostridia; order Lachnospirales; family Lachnospiraceae; genus Bariatricus; species Bariatricus sp. SGI.161. The sequence continues at coordinate 17,069 of NZ_JBNPLX010000004.1, read as the reverse complement.
CATCCAATAGCCTTGCATCCACAATGGGGGATGCTTCATTAACCAGCCGGTTAGATCCCGCCGCAATCTGCTGCACAACATCCTCTAACTTCTCTCGCGATACAAACCGCTTATCCGACTGATAGATTCTTCCATCTTTTTCAAAAAAGATGTTCTGGGTTCCATTGATCATGATCTCCGTAATATCTTCATCCTCCAGAAATTCCTGAAGAATATTTAATTTGCGGAATGCATTGAATAATTCTCTTCCCAGGAAAGTCTTCTCAGCAAGGGAAAGATACTCTTGTGCAGACACTTCCTGCAGCACTCTATAGATTAGCTGCGTCAGTTCTTCATCTTCCATCTCCCTTGTCATATCCATCTCTTCCAGAATTCTGGCGTGAAGCTGTTCTGCCTGTATCATCTATCTCTTCAGCTCCTTCTTCACCATCTTACGCCGAACATCATCATATCCAAGCAGATGAAGTTCTTCTTCAAACTGTTGTAGCTTTGCTTTTGCCTGTACATCTTCTGTCTTCGGAACCGGGACGTAGATCTCTGTACATATTCTCAACAGACCGTAGACTTCTCTTATTCCTTCATCAATATCCAGAATTATCACATCATAGATACTTTGTTCTGTGATCTGCCGAAGTAGATCACACCATTCTTCCAGAGAGACTGCTTTGATATCTTCTGACACTCTGACCGGCAGAAGATAATCTAACGCTCCCAGATGCCGCACCAGTGTAGTAAGCATAAACCCAAGATTCTTACTCTCCTGCCTGGAATAATAAAGCACATCCGCCAGAGTCTTTTCTTCTTCTGGGAAATATCCTCCGATTCCACCGTAGAGTTCCAGATTCAGATACAATACATTCTCTGATATGGCCATCTCTTTTCCAAGCTCCAGACAATAAGAGGTCTTCCCAATTCGATGAACCGGCGAAAAGATTCCTATGATTTTTGTCCTTCTGGTTTTCACTGTTCGAAGAAAGAATTCTCCAGTTTCATTTTCTTCACTGCATCGGCCAATAACTTCTGCCAAAATCGATTCCCCAGATTGATACTTGTACACCTTCACTTCATTAGGATCAACTTCTGTCTGTTCAGATTCTGCAAGAACAAAGACCGTTCCCGCCCGAATCTTACTCCGCTCTTCTCTTGGAAATCTTCCGCCGATCAACATAATATCAATGGAAGTATCCTGCTGAATTGCCCACACCTGCATAAGACTGTTGCACACCTGTACTTGAAAAGCAAGTTCCTTTTTCTTCATCAGAAATGCGGCAAAAGCAGCTGCATACTTCTCTTCCTGGTCACAGATCACCAGACTTCTGCTGCTCACATAATATCCCTCCTCTTACAGTTCTTTTGTCTTACTAATTGTTCCTTGAACTTCTGCCGAAATGGCATAGAATAACTTGAATAACATGAATCTATAGAATGAAATCATCAGATACAAGTCACGGGATGTAACTTGTAGGACGATTATAACCTACACCTTCCGCTTTGTCCATCCCGTTTTTAGAACTTCTCAAACTTTGTGCATTGTTCACAGAATTTGATAAAAAGTAATTCCATAAAGGAGTGCAACCCCAGGCGTACCAAGGATTCCAGATGTCAATACAGTGACAGGATTTAATCCTACCTGCGCAGGAATTCCCTGAGAAGTCAGAAATTCATTTACAAAAAATATGAGTGCGCTTCCCACAATCGCCCGAACAATAAACGGAATCAAAAAATGTGAGTGCTGTTCTGACATACAATTCCTCCCAAACAACTTTTCTAATATTATATATTCGTCCAACACGTATTTTATTCTCATTATTTGTCTATACTAGAAAAAAGAGGATTTCTTATCTGATTACGGAGGTTGATTATGCACTTATTTGAACGCAAGAATACTGCAGAAGAGGATATCTACAAACGACTGTCCTTTGACCCACAGGCCGATACTTTGATGGAAGAAATCGCACAGACACGCCAGGAACTGGAAGATGCTTACAACCATTTTCAGAATGCTTCCGATCCCGATCTCATCGATGCTTACATTTATAGCGGAAATGCTGCGTGGATGCGCTATCGTTTTCTGCTGCGGCAGGCCAAGATCATCTAACATCTAATCTATAGCTCTATCTGGCAGCATCTTCTTCTCAATGTATACAAAAAGAGTGGAAAATGGTACCTTTCTCCATTTTCCACTCCTTTTTTTGATAAATATTACAATCGAATCGTAATCTCTCTGTCACTTCTGTGATACTGATGATAATTGACTCCCGCTGCGTCGAACATTCTCATAGATGCCTGTACTGCCGTCGAATTCTCATATTTATTGCTGTCGTAGATAACTTCCTTGATTCCGCTCTGAATAATCGCTTTCGCACATTCATTACATGGGAACAGCGATACATATAACTTGGCTCCTTCCAGGCTTCCTCCGCGATAATTCAGAATCGCATTCAGCTCACTGTGAACGGTATATACATATTTCGTATCCAAAGGATCTTCCCCTTCACGATCCCACGGAAATACATCATCTGAACATCCCTTTGGCAATCCATTATATCCCATGGACAGAATCTTATTATCCTGACTTACAATACAACATCCTACCTGCGTATTGGGATCTTTGGAGCGCATACCTGAGAGCATGGCAACCCCCATAAAATATTCGTCCCAACTAATATAATCTTTTCTTTTATTCCCCATAGCACATTCCTCCTGCGCCATCTTATTTTGTTCCGAAAATCCGGTCTCCTGCATCTCCAAGTCCCGGGACAATGTATTTGTGATCGTTCAGATGATCATCCAATGCTCCAATATATATATCTACATCCGGATGTTCCTCCTGCATTCTCTTTACACCTTCCGGTGCTGCGATAATGCACATAAAGCGGATATATTTTACACCCTTATCCTTCAACATCTGAATCGCCGCAACACTGGAACCACCTGTTGCCAGCATCGGATCTACTACAAATACTTCTCTTTCATCGCAATCTGATGGCAATTTACAATAGTATTCCACTGGTTCAAATGTCTCAGGATCACGATACAGTCCAATGTGTCCTACTTTTGCTGCCGGTATCATACTCAGCATGCCATCTACCATTCCAAGCCCAGCTCTTAAGATTGGTACTACTGCCAGCTTCTTTCCACTTAATTCCTTTCCAACCGTCTCACAGATCGGCGTCTTAATCTTTACATCCTGTAATTTCAGATCCCTCGTAGCTTCATAACACATTAAAGATGCAATCTCCCCTACGATTTCACGGAATTCCTTGGAACCAACTTCTTCTCTGCGGATGTAACTGATTTTGTGCTGAATCAATGGATGATCCATAATCTGTACCTTAGACATTTTCTTTTCCTCCTCATATGATTTATATGTTACGTGTCACTTTCCATGTGAATGACATGATGTCCTGCTGCCTTCAGGAGGCGATTCATAATCGCACTTCCGATTCCTGCTGTGGCAAATGCTTCACTATAGATATAATCTACTCCGTCATTGTCAAATTCTCTTAATATTCCATATAAATGACTGGCAATCGTTGCTTCGTTCTCTCTGGTGCCAATACTTTTCACATCTCCGGCCACATATTGTCCTATCGTCTCTTCGGTGCCAATAATACCTACTTTGCATCCGGCTTCCATCTTCTCTTTTGTCAGACGGTTAATCTCCTCTACGACTTCCTGAATTGCTCCTTCTACAATGGTAAGCTCTGCCTTCGGTGCATAATGTCGATACTTCATCCCCGGAGCCTTTGGAGCCTTCTTACTGTCTGGATTGATCAGAGTCTTGTCCACAGATACTTCGCCAATTAATTCTTCCAGCATCTCTCTGGTAATCGCTCCTGGACGAAGAATCATTGGAGGTGTGACAGTCATATCCAAAATCGTAGATTCAACACCAATATCTACCATTCCTCCGTCTACAATCATATCAATCTTTCCGTTCATGTCCTCTTCCACATGCTGCGCAGTTGTAGGACTTGGCCGCCCGGAAGTATTGGCGCTCGGGGCTGCAATATAACCTCCTCCGGCCTCAATGACTTCTCTTGCAATCTCATGACTCGGCATGCGCACTGCTACCGTATCCAGACCTCCGGTTGTTCCAAGAGGAACCACCTCACTTTTATCAAATATCATCGTTAACGGTCCCGGCCAATATGCATCCGCAACCACTTTCGCCGCAGCCGGAATTGATGTCGTAATCTTATCCAAAGCTTCCATATTTGCAATATGCACGATCAAAGGATTATCAGATGGCCGCCCTTTCGCTGCATAGATCTTTTTCGCCGCATCCTCATTCAATGCATCTGCTCCCAGCCCATATACCGTCTCCGTTGGAAATGCCACCAGACCGCCTTCTTTTAAGATGCGGCCGGCTTCTGCTATAATATCTGTATCCTTTTGAGTTTTATCAATCTTCTTTATAATTGTCTTCACGATATTCCTCGTTTTCTATGTCTGTATACTTCTATTGCTTTCCTGAACAGTATACTACACTCTAGTCGGTAAGACAAGTTTCGATTCCCTGTACAATTGCCTGTGCAAGCTGTTGTTGATACTCTTCATTTACAAGTTTTTCTGCTTCTTCAGGATTGCTCAGGAAACCGCATTCCACAATAATGGTCGGTACCTCCGTTCTTTTTAACAGATAATAAGTGGAATCAGCCTTTGCCTGTCTGTGATTCTCTTCATCTACTTCCAATAATGCTTTCTGCATTACTTTCGCTGCTTCCTCTCCTTCCTGAGAATGCGTATAATAGAATACTTGTGCCCCATGGATACTCTCGTCCTGATAACTGTTCTGATGGATACTGACAGTGAGTCGTGGCGCTGTATCGTTGATCAGCTGAACCCTCGCTTTCATATCCTGCACTTTTTGATTTGTTGCACCTGCTTCTGCCAATGTGGAATCATCTTCTCTGGTCATGACTACTTTGATCTTCTTTTCCTCCAGTAATGTTTTCACTTTTTTCGCAATCTGAAGATTAATCTCTTTCTCTTTCGCTCCGTTTACGCCAATTTTACCGGGGTCATTTCCGCCATGCCCTGAATCAATTACCACAATATCTTCTTGCTGTTCAACCTTTTCACTGGATACATATTGCTCCAATCTTCTACTGGCGGCAATCAATCCAACCAACAACAACAGTAATAAGACAAATTCAACTTTTCTATACAAAAAAATACCTCCCGACAGTCTCTATATCTAACTATATGACTTCAAGAGGTATTTTAATCTTATTTAATTGACATATTTCAAGATCAGATTCCAGACTTCTGAACTTTCCTGTCCCAAAGCCCATGCAGCTGTTCCTGCAAGCTTATTATCTTTCATGAGTTTCAATTTTGGTTCAATAGACTGTTCATCCTCTAGCCAGATCTCATAAGTTGTGTTTTCTACTGTCCAGGTTGCATAATTCTGCTGTGTCTCTTCGTCCCAGGTAATCTCTGCACCAGCTTCTGCTACCTTTGCCTGAGCGCTGGCCATATCCAGAGCCTGACTGGTGACATTCATCGTATATTCAGCCTGATCTGTTCCTTCCTGTTCTTTCAACTCTTCGTCTGTCTTCGGAGTTTCTTCCCACAATCTTGTAAAGAATGGAATTCCACTGATAATCTTTTCTGCCGGAACTTCTTTTAATGTCTCTTCTATTCCTTCTTTTACAAAATTATATGAGGATACAGATCCAGCCTCCGGTGAGCCAGAAAAATGTTCATCATAACCCATGATTACAACATAATCTGCTACAATTCCCTGCTCTTTACGGTCATACTGCATATTATAGCCTTTTGGAACATAATTATCCACAGACAATACGATTCCATTCTGCCTACATCTTACAGATAGTTCACGGATAAACTGAATATAATGTTCTCCGCATTCTTCTGAAATCTTCTCAAAATCCACATTAATTCCATCAATTCCCACTCGCAACGCTTCAGATATTAACTGATTGATCAGATTCTCACGCTTAGAAGTATAACTCAGGACTTCATACGACTCTTCATAAGAGCTGATTCCTCCATCAAAATCACGCACCGCTGCCCACACTTCTATGTTGGATTGATGTGCATAATTAACATAATCTGCGGATGCAATGGAATCAAGATTACCGTCCGTATCCGATACATGGAACCATGTCGGCGCAATTGTCGTCAGACCCTTACTCTCTGCAATTCGCTGCAGCACGGTGCTGTTCGCATCACTGTTGGTCACGTTGTGCCATGCCATGTTTATCGTATAATCCTTGGTTATGCTACTGAACTCCTGCTCTTCAAAATCTCGGGAAATCGTTTTCGTCTCCTCTTTCTTCAGGGCATTATTCTTCACATATCCGATAAATCCATCTTTGGTACGGACTTTCTTCCAGTTCTCTTCACTTTCAATGATGGTAACTTCATCCTTTTTATTGAGTTCTGTCAATACCGGGCTCTTTACACCACCTTGATAACGGACCTGGGTGTCTCGTTTCACAGTTGCCACTGTCGTCTCTCCCCAGTCACTGATTATCATTACCCGGCTTGGATCATCATATATCTCATACTCAATATTCGTATATTGTTGTACAAAATCTAATGCGATATAAGCTGTGCTTCCTTCAGTTTTCAGAATGACGTAGTCTTCACTTTTCTTTTCTTTGGAAACGCTATAATCCTTGCTGCCTACTTCCACGGTGACCATATCGTTCGGAAGTGTATACAAGAGAACATTTTCATTAGGATCCCAGTAAAACCGGCTGTTGATATAATTTCTTACAACATCATACTGGACATAAACTTTTCCGTCTGATACCATACCATGAGGTTCTACCACCTGATTATCAACAGTAATCGCTACTTGCCCTTCCTGTTCTATCCCATAATATTTATTCAAATCATATTTTTCCTTCGTCGGGCTGTATCTTTTCCATACAAATGCTGCTATAACTGCCAATACTGCTAATATGATTACTAAAGACATCTTGATGATAAGATTCCTTCTTCTTCTCCGCTTTGACTGTTTTCTTCTGGCCGGTGATTTTTTAATTCCTGGTCTGCCTGACTGGGGTCTTCTGGATTCCTGAACCCGCCGTCTTCTGACATTGTCTCTTTGAGGCTGCCGTCTTCTGGGCTCCTGGCCTCCTGATGCTACACGGCTTCTTCTTTCTTTATCTTCCATACTGTACCTCCTATTAGCCTCTATTATAGCAAAATCAGTGACCCACGTCATTATTTATTTCGACAATTATTTTGCGGGGTATTCGCATTTTACATGATTAATTATTTTTCAATACTGTCGAACCACAATTCCTTAATATCGCCTTTATCGTTCAGCACATAATCTCGCATATAAGCAATATCTTCCCGTATCATATGTGCCTGTACAATCTGCATAGGACTTGCCGGTATCCCATTCATTCTAAGATCGACTTTCCTTTTTTCATAACCGGTTAATTCTTTAAACATTCGTTGTAAGTCAACTTCATCCCCCAATTTCTACCCTCCTTCTTTATACCAGATGATAACTACGGCTGCGACTGCATATAATATAAAAGGAGATGCCGTGATACAATTCTTTTACATGTCACAGCTATTTAACATAGAAGATAGCTCTGGTCATAGGTCTATATCTCATTGTTCCATGGTAATTTGCCGAAACGGCTGCTTTATGATTGATACTGATTGATTTCTGATGTTTATAGATTCAATGATTCATATGTTTAGAAATGAATTAGAAATAAAATTTGGAAATTCTCCCACCTTTGTTCTAAGAACGTAGTCATCCGGGAAAACTATCTTCTAGTATCGTCATTATATCCGATTCAATTTTTAAACGCAAGCACTTTTTGATTTTATACTTATTTTATTGAACATCTGACATTTTCTATGCTATACTACATTAAAAGGAAGTGATAATATGAAGATTGAAAAACTCAACGACAATCAGATCCGCTGCACTTTGACGCGTGCCGATCTCGCTGCCCGCCATCTTCAGTTAAGCGAACTGGCCTATGGAACCGAAAAAGCTAAATCACTTTTCCGCGATATGATGCAACAAGCAGCCTATGAATTTGGTTTTGAAGCAGATGATATTCCTCTTATGATCGAGGCTATTCCTGCTTCTTCTGATTCTATCGTGCTGATAATTACTAAAGTCGAGGATCCTGAAGAACTCGATACCCGTTTTTCAAAATTTGCACCTTCATCCATCAGCGAATGGGATGCAAAGAAAAAAGATATTTCAAATAAACTGGAAGGTGCAGATACCCTGTTAGATTTACTCGGTAAAATGAAGGAAAAGTTCGGCAGCGCCACTGCGTCAGATACAGATGAAAGTACGGCACCGTCAGAAACTGCAGACACACACACATCTGAATTGCGGTTATTTTCATTTGCAACAATGGAAGGTGTCCTGAAAGCAGCTCATCTGCTTGACACCATGTACTCTGGTTCTAACACTCTGTATAAAGATCCAGGCGAGAATATATATATTCTTGCCCTGTCACAGTCAGAACACACGACCAGAGATTTCAACCGCATCTGCAATATGCTTTCAGAATATGGAACTTTGGAAGTTTCCTCCGGTGCTACTTTGGCATTTCTGGAAGAACATTGCGAGATTCTTGTATCTGCCAATGCAATACAGGAACTATCAAAAATCTGATCATGATAAAAAGAAGCTTTGGAATATCCCTAAGCTTCTTTTTTCATATACTATATTATGCATTAATTGTTGCGTTGAGTTTCTCAACTAATAAATCAGGATCAATTCCATGTCCCATAGCACCCATCTCGATGGATTCCATCTGTGAATGTGGACATCCGATACATCCCATTCCTGCTTCTACAAGAACGTCAACGATCTTTGGGCATTTCTCATAGTACTGCTCAAGCAGCTCGGCAAATGTCATATCCTTTGTAACCTGTGCCATCATGACACCTCCTTTTCTCTTCAGTGTTTCCATTATAGTCGGTTTTTATCATTGTGTAAACATTTTCAACGAATTTCTTTCTAATATTTGACTTCTTGGATGTCAATATTTTTTTCGTTTTTTTTCGACAAAACATCATTTTTATTATAAGTACACAAAACATCCGTTCTTTTATTTACCCTGAGTAATCCCCAAAATTCTTTGCTTTTTATGTGGATAATGTGGATAATTTTTAAGAAACATCGTTTTTTCCACCTTTTTTGGCTATTTCGATGTGGAAAACTTGGATAAGTCCGTTTTCCATTTTTTTACATTTTTTTACATTTTTGTCTATTTTGTACACTGTCATGACAAACATTTTACATATATAAAAATCCCAGGAATAATCCCAGGATTTTTTGCTTTTTCTTAATATTCTGTATATTCTAAATTAATCTTCTGACTGTTACAATATTTGTGTAAGTGGCCGGCAGAATTCCGATTCCTTTTGCACTGTTGATTGCATTCACAATCTGACCGTTACCCATATAGATTCCTACATGTCCGTCATACAATATAATATCGCCGGGAATTGCCTGATCATAACTGACAGCAGTTCCCACATGTTCCATATCCCATGTTGTACGAGGCAGACTGATTCCAAAATGTGCAAATACTGACTGGACAAATCCAGAACAATCCGCACCATTCGTCAGGCTTGTACCACCCCACACATAAGGATTTCCAATAAACTGACATGCATAATCAACAATTGCCTGTCCCATTCCCGCCTTCGCGGCAGCCTCTTCCTGAGCTCTCGCAGCAGCTTCTTCTGCTTCTTTTGCAAGTCTTGCTTCCTCCTCTTCTCTGGATTCCGCATAAGTAAATACGTCCTCAGGATTCTCTGTCCCGGAATTCTGTATCATATCCTGAGCCTTTTGTTCTGCATTATTTCCTATAATAATGTAGTCAGAATATACATAGCCTGTTACCGTACCTGATTGAACCTTCGTCCACTCTCCGACCGGTCCGATAATCTTAGCTGCATAATCAGGATATAACTTGCCGACCCACTCACTGTCCGTTGTCGGTTCACTTCTTATATATAGAAACGACTGGACATTGGCAAACGCCATATCTAAATACTCACCCTTCTCTGTCGGCACAAGATAATCATCTACTTCGATTTCTTTATCTGCCAGATAGCAATTACTTAGCACTTCTTCAATTCCCACTTGCGGTAATACGTTATCAGTTGCTGTATCTTCAGCATGCACCGTAGCAGGAAATGCTGTAATAGCTCCCGTTATTGTAACTAAGAACAATCCTTTTTTAAGAATAGAATCCATAAACTCCCTCCTTTATGTTTTCTTATCTTTTGTAAATATTACAGAATTGTTACATATGTTACGCAATAATTATATCATCCACAAAAGTTATGTCAAGGCTATTTATCAATATTTTCTTCGTCATATTATACGATGATTTCTTAATAAAATACATTTTTTACCAATTATTTTATTACAAATTGTTACATTTTAAATTTATTCGTTGACAAATGAAATACATTCATATATACTGATTATAATAACAATTATCATTATTGAAAGGAGCGTAAAAATGGCAAACTTAAAATACAGCCGGCAGCGGGCATCTATCAAAGAATATTTGTCACATACCATGGAACATCCAACTGCTGATACTGTATACATGCATGTAAAGGAAGAATTTCCCAATATTAGCCTTGGCACTGTATACCGCAATTTAAATCTGTTAGCTGATATGGGCGAAGCCATTAAGATCCCCACTCCTGACGGAGGCGATCGATTCGATGGGCGGACCGAACCTCATTATCATGTTGTATGCCAATCTTGTGGCAACGTTTTTGATCTAGAATTAGATGAAGCACATATTCATTCCATTAATGAACTTGCCAACCAACATTTTGCTGGCACAATCGATTCACATACAATGCTGTTCTACGGAATTTGCGGGGAATGTGAGAAACGAAAAAAGGAAAAAAACTTAAAATAACGATTGACATTTATCAATAACTATGGTAAATTAATATCAGTAATAATTACTAATATTAAAAACAATAAAATTTAAATAAGAAAGGGAGATAATTATCATGAAAAAATTTGTATGTACAGTATGTGGTTATGTTTACGAAGGAGAAGCAGCTCCAGAGAAATGTCCAGTATGTGGCGTTCCAGCTGAGAAGTTCAAAGAGCAGACAGGCGAAAGAGAATGGGCTGCAGAGCACATTGTTGGTGTAGCTAAAGGCGTAAGCGAAGATATCCTTGCTGATTTAAGAGCTAACTTTGAAGGAGAATGCTCTGAAGTTGGTATGTATCTTGCAATGGCTAGAGTTGCTCACAGAGAAGGATATCCAGAGATCGGTCTTTACTGGGAAAAAGCTGCTTACGAAGAAGCTGAGCATGCTGCTAAATTCGCAGAGTTGCTTGGTGAAGTTGTAACTGACAGCACAAAGAAGAACCTTGAAATGAGAGTTGACGCTGAGAATGGTGCAACAGCTGGTAAATTTGATCTTGCTAAGAGAGCAAAAGCTGCTAACCTTGACGCTATCCATGATACAGTACACGAGATGGCTAGAGACGAAGCTCGTCACGGCAAAGCATTCGAAGGTCTGTTAAAGAGATACTTTGGCTAAGATATAACATTTACTACAGAAACTCATTATAAATGAATAAACCCTACGCTTCGAAGAGTCTACTCGGTTATGCGTAGGGTCTTTTTCCAAAAATAATTAATACATAAAGGAGATTATCATATGTCTAAGTACGCTGGAACTAAAACAGAGAAAAATCTTATGGATGCATTTGCCGGTGAATCAGAAGCACGTAACAAATATACATTCTATGCTTCTGCTGCTAAGAAAGCTGGATTCGTTCAGATGGCAAATATCTTTGAAGAAACTGCAAATCAGGAAAAAGAACATGCCAAAATGTGGTTCAAAGAATTCCATGGAATTGGTGATGTAGCTGAGAACCTCGCAGACGCTGCTGCAGGAGAAAATTATGAATGGACTGATATGTATAAACGTATGGCTGCAGAGGCAAGAGAAGAAGGATTCGATGCACTGGCTGCCAAATTCGAACTTGTTGCAGAAGTAGAAGCTGCACATGAGAAACGTTACAACAAGCTTCTTGAAAGCTACAAATCAGGCACAACCTTCAAAGGTGATGCTCCTCTTGGATGGAAATGTGGAAACTGCGGATATATTTACATTGGAGAAGAAGCTCCGGAAGTATGCCCTGTATGTGCTCATCCAAAGGCTTATTTTGAAAGAAAAGTAGAAAATTACTAAAATAAACTGGAGATAGTGGAAAATCATTTCCGCTATCTCCTTTTTTATTGTCATTTTAAATAATATCTGCCGGATTTATCTTGCGTTGTTTTAGTTTTAAGTATACAACTTCCCGGAATAATGCATATACAACTGAAACAATAGGAATGAATATGAGCATTCCTACTACCCCCATAAAACTGCCGCCAATACTGACTGCCGCCAACACCCAGATGGAAGGAAGACCAACAGAACTTCCAACCACATGAGGATAGATCAGATTACCTTCGATCTGCTGCAATATCAAAAACAATACAATGAATATGAGCGCTTTAATTGGATCTACCATAAATATAAGAAATGCACCTACAATACACCCTATAAACGCTCCAAAAATAGGGATTAATGCAGTAAAGGCAATCACAATTCCTACAAGCAGAGCATATGGCAACCGTAAGATTGACATCGTAATCACAAACATACATCCCAAAATAATTGCTTCCACACATTGTCCCGTCAGAAAGCTGGAAAATGTATTATAAGTCAATGACAGCACTTCTAAAGTTGCTTCTGCTCTTCCTTTTCTCACAAAGGCAAATAACACTTTCTTAGCCTGAATGCTTAATTTTTCCTTCTGTAATAAAATATAGATTGCAAAAACAAAGGCAATAAAGAATGTTGCTATTCCGCTTACTATACTTTTTGCCGCCATAATCGTAGAATCCAGGACACTGCCAGCTCCATTTTTCAAAAAATTGATTCCTGCATTCATAATCTTATTCCAATCAAATTCCAGATGATTTACCCAATTCATAATTTCCTTATTATCATGGAATAAAGTCTCTGCCCATTTTTGAATTTTCGGAATAAACGCCTGTATACTGTTTCCCAGACTGGCAAAAGTATTTCCCAATTGAGGAATCAATACAAACATAACCAACACAATAATTCCAATCACACAAAATAATACAATCAGCATACTTAACGGACGTGCAAGCTTCTTTATAACCTTTCTCTTTTCAATCTTATCCTCTGGAAAGAGATGCCTTTGTATAAAATTCATCGGAACATTAAGTACAAATGCAATTGCTCCACCAAGAACAAATGGAAAAATCACATGAAAAATAAATGCCAAAACACTTATGACGACATCATATTTCCAAAAACATGCCATAATAATTGCCGCAAATATAATCAACCCTCTGATCTTCTTAACTGCTTCATCACTTATATTCATACTTTCTCCTTTTTATCTTCGAATCCATTTTAACAACTGAATAACAGGAAGATTCAACAATGCCAAACCATATACTATCAGAAGTTGATAAATATCCAGACTTGCCACTTTGAATAATCCTTGTAATCCAGGTATCGTCAATACCCCAGTAATTAATATCAGCCCAATTAAAAATGCTCCTATCAGATAAATATTATTGAAAAATCGTTTTGTGAAGATAACAGGTCTTCCTGACTTACAGTTAAATCCATGCACTAACCGACTGGTACACAGAGTTCCAAATGCCATTGTGCATGCTAACGCGGTACTGGTTCTATATCCTATTAAAAATCCAATGATAGTCATGATTCCTATACATAGACCTTCCGTTCCTATACTGGTAAGATAATTTTTTGTCAAAATGGATTCGTTCATTGGTCTTGGTTTTTGCTTCATCACTTCTTCTGTATGAGGCTCTAATCCCAATGCGATCGCCGGTAAACTATCTGTAAGAAGATTAATGAACAAAAGATGCACAGGTTCAAATGGCACTGGAAGTCCAGCCAGTGATGCATATAATACTGTCAAAATACCCGCAAAGTTTCCAGACAATAAAAATTGAATGGAATTCTTGATATTCTGATATATATTTCGACCGTTCTCAACAGCTTTCACAATCGTAGCAAAATTATCATCTGTTAATATCATAGCTGCAGCATCTTTTGAAACTTCACTTCCTGTAATTCCCATTGCAACACCAATATTAGCCTGCTTTAATGCCGGTGCATCATTTACGCCATCTCCTGTCATGGCAACAATATTTCCCTTTTCCTGCCATGCCCGAACAATTCGGATTTTATGTTCTGGTGATACTCTGGCATACACAGAAATTCCTTCCACAAAATCCTGAAGCTCCTCATCTGACATATCTTCGATAACTGCTCCCTCACATGCTTCTGCATCATCCTTTAATATTCCGATTCTTTTCGCAATTGCCGCTGCCGTGATCTTATGATCACCAGTAATCATAATCGGCTTGATTCCCGCTTTTATACATTCTTCAACAGCTGCTTTTGATTCTTCTCTCGGAGGATCCATCATCGCTATTAATCCCAGAAATGTCAGCTCATTTTCACTTTCTAATGTCAATTCCTGTTCCATATCTAGTTCTTTATAGGCAAATGCAAGGACTCTCAATCCATCTCTGGAAAACTCCAGATTCTGTAATTCAATTCGCATTCTATCTTCTTCAGATATATCTCTTACAGTATCGCCAATTCTAATATGGTTCATACGGTCAACTAAAACATCCACCGCACCTTTTACAATCATAACTGGCTTATCAGCAAATCTATGCTCTGTAGACATTAACTTTCTATCACTGTCAAATGGAATCTCAGCTATACGCGGATAGCTTTCTCTCACTTTTAGGGCATCTATTCCCAAATTATTTCCAAGATTAATCAGAGCTGTCTCTGTTGGATCTCCAATCTCCTGACCATCTGTATTAGTAGAATCATTACATAAAATGCTATATTGAAGAAGCATATCCTGATTCTCATGATTCAAATCAATCTTATCTGCAGAGATTCTCTTTTCATCTATATAATAATCTTCAACTGTCATTTTATTCTGAGTCAAAGTACCCGTCTTATCTGAACAAATAACAGAGACACTCCCAAGCCCTTCTACAGCCTGTAGTTTTCTGATTATAGCATGCTCTTTTGCCATCTTTTGTGTTCCAAAAGATAATACGATCGTTACAATAGAACTCAAGGCTTCTGGAATCGCTGCTACCGCAAGTGCCACTGCAAATAGAAATGCGTCAACTACAGATCCGCCTCTCATGACATTTAGCCCAAATAATATTGCACAAAATACCAGAATAATAATAGATAATTTTCTTCCGAAATCATCCAGATTTATCTGAAGTGGCGTTCTCTTCTCTGAAGTCGTTTTTAATAAACGTGCAATCTTACCTACTTCCGTCTCCATGCCAATCTCTGTAACTACATAGGTCGCTCTTCCATAAGTAGCAAAACTTCCGGAGAAAACTTTATTCGTCTGGTCTCCAAGTGCTGCTCCTTCTGGAACTTCATCCAATGACTTTTCAACCGAAAGACTCTCCCCTGTCAATGCGCTCTCATCAACTTTCAGACTTGCGCATTCTAAAAGCTTCCCATCTGCCGGAATACAATCTCCGGCTTCAATAATTACTTCATCCCCCACAGTAACTTCTCTGGATGGAATCTGTATCAACACACCATCTCTGATAACTTTTGCTTCCGGTGCTGACAGCTTTTTAAGACTATTTAAAGATTGCTCTGCTTTTACTGTCTGCACGGTTCCAAGAATGGCATTCATTGTGATTACAACAAAAATAACGATTGCACTTTCTGCATCTCCCAGGAATCCTGACACAATTGCTGCTATAATTAAAATAATTACCAGAAAATCTTTGAATTGCTCCAGAAAGATTTGAAAAACACTCTTTTTCTTCCCTTCCACCAATTCATTAAATCCATATTTCTTTTGATTCTGTCTTGCCTGTTCATTTGTTAACATCATTCAACCTCACTTTCTCGCAATAGAAGAAAAAAGACTCCTATTGCATAAATTAATACTTATGCAATAAAAGTCTCACCATTTCATTACGATACGGATGATTATTCATCGTATTGACGACATCGCAAACGCCGACATATTAATCAACGCCAGTTACTCCCTTTTATTATGAATCAATATACTTGAAAATATACTAATTGTCAAGTAAAAAAAACTCTTTAAAGATACATTCCTTAAAGAGTTTAACTGAGCGTGCGGGGATTCGAACCCCGGACAACTTGATTAAAAGTCAAGTGCTCTACCACCTGAGCTACACGCCCTTATAATATTTAGTAAATAAAATGCCCAGAGCCGGAATCGAACCAGCGACACGAGGATTTTCAGTCCTCTGCTCTACCGACTGAGCTATCTGGGCGAATGCACATTGCTGTGCGAGTTGCGGGGGCAGGATTTGAACCTACGACCTTCGGGTTATGAGCCCGACGAGCTTCCAGACTGCTCCACCCCGCGATATGAAATTAATGTCTTTTTCAAGACTAAGCCGATGATCGGACTCGAACCGATAACCTGCTGATTACAAATCAGCTGCTCTGCCAATTGAGCCACATCGGCACAAGCCTGATGGCTATAGATGAAAAATTATCACCTAATGGATGGAGAAGGATTCGAACCGTTTTGGTTTCAGCAAACAGTTGATTCTTTCAACATCTAGTGGATGGAGAAGGATTCGAACCTTCGAAGGCGTCGCCAACAGATTTACAGTCTGCCCCCTTTGGCCACTCGGGAATCCATCCAAATTAGTTTAAGTGGGACCAATAGGGCTCGAACCTATGACCCTCTGCTTGTAAGGCAGATGCTCTCCCAGCTGAGCTATGATCCCATATTAAATTCTAATGTCGTATCATTCGATACGGACGACCCAGAAGAGACTCGAACTCTCGACCTCCGCCGTGACAGGGCGGCGCTCTAACCAACTGAGCCACTGGGCCTCGCTATGAGCACTTAGCGACTATATCATGGTCGCTTACGTGCGATGCATGTCGACGCAGTTAGTGAGGTTTCTCACGAACTTACAAGTCGACGCAAAAGG